>JAATVR010000502.1 GCA_014523665.1 Nitrososphaerales archaeon TH526 | reverse complement strand
ACCATATCATATGGGATGGGTTCGACCAAGTTGGGCCATGAACCAGTCGGTGAGATAGTCAAGGTGGGAAGAAAAGTTACCGGCTTTAAGAAAATGGACAGAGTCTTTACGCATCACCATGTTCCATGCTATTCATGCTACTACTGCTCACATAATGCTGAAACTATGTGTGATTCGTATCAATTAAACAACTTGGAGCCATGTGGTTTATCTGAAGAATTTCTTGTATCATCTTTGCATCTACAACGAGGAGGTGTTCTGAAACTTCCATTATCTGTAACCGACGTAGAAGCATCACTGATCGAACCTCTGGCATGCTGTATCAGAGCCCTCAGCAAATTTGACCTAAAAAGTATGGAGAATATCGTAATCTTGGGAGCTGGGCCAGTAGGTATGATGAACGCTATGTTAGCTAAGGATGCCGGAGTCAAAGGGGTAGTACTGATTGACCCTAACGAATTTCGGTTGGATTTCGGTAAACGGATGGGATTTGAGGTTCTGCATCCGATAAAGGACGAGGAGAAAACAATGAACCTAAAGGATGTTTTTTCTGGTAGAGGGGCGGACCTAGTTGTTGTTGCGACTGGCAATCAAAAGGCATTTACTCTGTCATTAAGAATAGTGCGAAAAGGCGGATCAATCGTTCTTTTTGGCGTACCTGCAAAATCAGCTTCTGTTGAGGTTGATCTCTCATTTCTTTATGCCAACGAAATTTCGATCCAATCTTCGTATGCAGCGAGTGAACTAGAAACCAATCAAGCTCTAAAACTTCTGGGCAATAGACGCTTGAACTTTGGGAGCCTAATAACACATCAATTTAACCTAGAAAACTCGGAATCTGCCTTTAAGTGTGCTCATGATGCAGTTGATGCTATGAAGGTTGTGATTTTTAATGAGAAAAAGAAATAATAGGGACTATCAGTCGTCTTGTCTAAGCTAGAAGAATTATGAATTGGGGAATAAGAAACAGATTATCTCAAATAATGGGTCACGAAGATGGTCGATGTGTTATGCTCGCAGTAGATCATGGCTATTTTTTAGGCCCAACCGAAGGTCTAGAATCACCTCGAGAAGTTATCAGCCCCTTGTTGCCGTTCGCTGATTCAATCATGTTGACTAGAGGCATTCTAAGAACATGCGTCCGCCCTGAATCGTGCGTTCCAGTCGTTCTAAGGGTCTCTGGAGGAAGTAGCATAATTGGAGAGGATCTTTCCAAGGAGGAAGTAATCGCGAGTATTGAAGACGCCATCAGGCTCAACGCAAGTTGTCTTGCTGTATCAGTATTCATCGGAAGCAGATATGAACACCAAACATTAATGAATTTAGCAAGATTGGTCGACGAAGGCGAAAGATATGGCATACCAATTCTTGCGGTGACAGCTGTGGGAAGAGAAATGACTCGTGACTCAAGATATTTGGGATTAGCCTGTAGAATTGCTGCTGAGTTTGGGGCTCATATTGTGAAGACCTATTATTGCAACGATTTCGATACAGTAGTGAGGTCCTGTCCTGTTCCTTTGGTTATTGCAGGTGGTAAGAAACTCGATGAAAAAGATGCCCTGAAGCTAGCACATGATGCAATTTCATCTGGGGCATCCGGGGTAGACATGGGTAGAAATATTTGGCAATCAAAAACTCCAGTCTCAATGATTAAGGCAGTTAGATCGATTGTACATGAGGGTCTTGATGTAGGCGCTGCATATAGTATTTTCGTTCATGAGCCAGGTAATTCGAATATAGCAAGCGAACTTCAGAAGTGAATTGTTTGATTCTGGGCTTTAGAATAACACTTATAAATTATAACTAGCCTTTGGTCATTTACATAATTTGAAATATGTTATTGAGGAATCCATGCTTGCATGATGTGAGAAAGATAACGAAGATAGATAATTTTGTTCAGTTTATTCTGTTAGGTGGTGGGGGGATGGGTATATTATGACTAGGATGAAAGGAGCAGAGGCCCTCATGAGGTCTCTGGAAAAAGAAGGAGTCGATTTTGTATTTGGTCTTCCAGGTGGTGCAAACCTTCCCATCTATGATGCATTGGTGGATGCAAAGATTCGACACATTCTTGTCAGACATGAACAATCGGCGGCTCATATGGCAGACGGATATGCTAGAATAAAAAGGAAGGCTGGTGTGTGTTTCGCAACGTCAGGGCCTGGCGCGACAAATTTGATAACCGGTATTGCAACTGCTTACGCAGACTCTTCGCCTATGGTTGCAGTCACTGGTCAAGTTCCTTTAGAAATGATAGGAAAGGACGCATTCCAGGAAACAGACATAATTGGAATAGCAAACCCATGCACAAAATATACATTTCAGCCCAGAAAAGCTATCGAGATACCCGAAACCGTAAAGAAGGGATTTTATATTGCTGAAAGTGGAAGGCCGGGTCCAGTCCTAATCGACATTCCAAAGGACGTTCAACAGGATTCACAGGACATACAGTTTCCTGATTTCATAAAGGTGAGAGGATATAATCCAGCTATTGAGAGCGATCTTTCTACCATCGGAAAAGCTATTGAACTATTATTGGCGGCTCAACGCCCTATAATTATGTCAGGGGGCGGTGTAATCCTGGCAGGGGCATTTTCAGAATTGGAAGTTCTTGCAGAATTATTATTGGCTCCTGTAGTTACAACATTCAAGGGAAAGGGGTCATTTCCTGAAAATCACCCTTTAGCGATGGGACCCATAGGAATGCACGGGCATGCGGAAGCAAACAAGATCATATTAGAAGCAGATTGTATTTTGGCAATTGGGGCAAGATTTTCTGATAGATCGGTTGGAAGATTTGATGAATTTGGTAAAGGTATGAGTATAATTCATATGGAAATTGATCCTGCTGAAATTGGCAAGAACAAATCTGTTGATATTGCCATAATCGGAGACGTTAAATCATCTATGAAAACGATGATCAAAATTTTGAATAAGAAAATGGTCAAAAAAAGTGCGGAAAACCCTTGGCTGACGAGAAGGAAGGAGCTTGTAGATTACTATACTGAAAGCATCAAGGATTACCCTAGAGATATTACGGCCAGGAAAGTGCTCAAGAAGCTGAGACAGGTGCTTCCCAATAATGCTATTGTTACAACAGAGGTGGGACAATGTCAAATGTGGACGTCGCTTCATTTCGATGTCATATCTCCAGGAACTTTCTTCAGCTCCACTGGGCTTGGGACTATGGGATTTGGGTTTCCTGCCGCCATCGGTGCCAAGGCGGCGCGACAAAACGTTCCTGTTGTAGATATCGCTGGCGATGGATCATTTAATATGAGTGAAAATTCTCTTGCCGTATCGGTATTAGAAAACCTGCCAGTCATAGTTATCTTGTTGAACAACTACATGCTCGGAATGGTGGCCCAATGGCAGAGAACATTCTATAATCGAAGGTATGAGGGTGTTCATCTTCACAATTGCCCTGATTACACTAAGATTGCTGATGCTTACGGTGCTCAGGGGATAAAGGTACAATCACTTTTGGAATTAGATACTGCAATTAGATCGGCACTAAAGAGTAATATAGCCACCGTAATAGACATTCCGATTGATCCAGAGGAAGATGTTTATCCTTTTGTGGCACCTGGTACAGGTCTGAAGGATATGATTATTGGCTCCTGAGGTGTTATGCATAGATGAGTCAGATCGGATACGTTCCAGAAAAAAAGACTTCAGACGATGTTTATATTTTATCTGCACTAGTTGAGGACAAGCCAGGAGTTCTCTTTAGAGTCACAAATTTGTTTAGGGCTAGGAATTTTAATATAGAAAGTATTACAGTAGGCTACAGCGAGTCAGCCGACCTGTCAAGAATGACCATCACCACTAGAAGTGATGATCGCACATTGGATCAACTTGTGAAACAACTTGGAAAACTCATAGATGTAGTCGAAGTAAAAGTATTGGATAGAGCTAATACTGTCTACAGGGAATTAGCGCTCATAAAGATGAATGCTCAGGATCCAACTTCTAGGGCAGAGATCACTAATCTTGCTTCCGTTTTTCGTGGTAAAATACTAGACATAGACAAACTTACCCTAACGGTTGAGATAACTGGCACCCCTAGCAAGATTGACGCGTTTCGGAATTTGGTATCAGATTTTGGCATTGTTCAACTTGCACGTACTGGAGTCTCTGCATTGCCCAGGGGAGCAGCTTAGTCCTCAAATCGCTATGGTTCAAATTGGCGAAATCGAAAAATATAGCCTTTGAAAGCTCATTGAGAAGAATCAACACTTCCCAAATGCAATTGGTATCCAGAACTCTTTACCTTACAGTGAAGGTGCGTTGAAACGACTCGATACAATATAGCCATGCTTAGAGGCGATGGAATAGGACCAGAATTAGTCGACTCGGCAACCTGCACCTTAGACGCAATAAATGACAATTCATCTGTGAAGTTTTCCTTAGTTCACGTAGAAGCAGGTGATGGTGCTCTTACCAGGTACAATAACGCTTTACCTGACTTCACACTATCAGCTATCCGCAAATCGGATGCATGTTTGAAGGGACCGGTCGGTGAGAGTGCTGCTGATGTAATTCTAGTAATTCGACAGCTTTTCGACCTGTATGCAAATATAAGACCTGTAAAGGCATATCCTAACACAAATTCTCTTCATAACGATGTCGATTTGGTGGTGGTAAGGGAGAATACTGAAGATCTATATCTTGGTTGGGAATTTTGGTCAGACGAAGAAACCGTTATTTCCCTTAGACGGACCAGCAAAAAAGCAATTAAAAGAATATCTCAATATGGCTTCAAACTGGCCGAAATAAGAAACAGACAGAGAAAGGTCAGCCTAGTTCACAAGGCTAACGTATTAAAGAAAAGTGACGGAATGTTCAGGAAAATATGCTCCGAAATCGCTTCATTATATCGTGACATTCAGTTCGAAGAGATGTACGTAGATGCATGTGCGATGAATCTTATTCGGAATCCTCAGGATTTCGACGTAATTGTAACGTCGAACCTCTTTGGCGACATCATATCAGACGAGGCTGCACAAGTAGTAGGAGGACTAGGCATGGGCCCGGCGGCAAATATCGGAAACAATTTTGGGGTGTTCGAACCTGTTCACGGAGCAGCTTTTGATATACAAGGTAAGAATGTTTCTAATCCTACTTCCATCTTGCTCTCGACCAAAATGATGCTTCAATGGTTAGGTACTGAACATAACGACAGACAAGCAATATTAGAGGGAGATAGGATAGAAGATGCTATATTGCGAATGTTGATTGAAAATAGGAAGACAAAAGATTTGGGCGGTACTCTTACAACAAGAGAGTTCACAGGGAATGTCGTCTCTTATCTTTATGCTAAATAATTGTCAGAGGCTGTTTGCTTAGAACTCGAATTCGTCAATACTGAATATTCAACAGCACTAACTGACGCTGTGAAGGATTTGTATATAAGTCGGAGGTTTGTTAATTCATCATAATGGAAGTCAATGGTGAGACAATAACGGGTATTGCTCTGATTTTCTTATCAGTGTTGTTTCTTTTGGCTGGGATGATTAACGAGGCTTGGTCTCTTTTGATCCCTGCAGATTTTCTGATTTTAGCTATTGGCGCCGGCTTTCTGAGTTTAGGTATCATTACCATACATAGAAAAAAGAGGCATCAGATTGCTTAAGGATGGAAATAGCTAGACTATTTGTGTCTGACCAGTAGTCTGTTTGGCCAGGTTTATAAATAGGTATATCTCTATTTTTACAAATTGGGTAGTCGGAGAAAATCAAGGAATAAGCCGATACGGAAGACTAGGACTGTTGAGGGACGATGTCCTAAATGCACAACGATTGTAAGGTTCAATGT
>JAATVR010000501.1 GCA_014523665.1 Nitrososphaerales archaeon TH526 | reverse complement strand
TGAATAGTAGACTGGTGGAATCACCGCAAGGATCACATTTACAAAGGAAATAATCTGAGTTGCATTTCGCATATGTAGCATGTGAGAAGAAAGGAAAAAACCCATTGCGGACATTGTGCCCCAAGTCAAAAGTATGCTACAGACCAGCAATGGCAACGTGGATAAAGTGTCTCCAAATAATGCTGCTAAGGTTGTAAGTGCGATTAGCGCAGGGAGACCAAATAACAGTTCGGACAATGCAAGTCCAGTCATGTATGTGAGGGACGACACTGGTGCTGCTACGAAGATATCTTGAATCTTGTATTCTGTCTTGTAGAATGAAATGTCTTGCCCGAGTGCCAAGCCGTAGCCAACAGTTGCCATGACAAGACTTCCGGCGATTGCAAGATCTGTGTACTGACCATTACTTACTACAAAAAGGACAAATAAAATTGAGAATGGACTTATAGCCGAAAACAACATCGAAAGTGGATTTCTCCTAAGCCATAATATTCCTGTCATATAGGCTATAATGCCGATCTGTCTGAACGCTACAATCAACTCTTTAGCCTCATAATATTCCATTCTATTTATTTCAATTGTAAATCTTGAGTCAGATACCTTGACTATTGAAATAGGAATATTGAAATTGGATCAATAAGCTTCATTCGGAGTAGAGGACTGGCTAGATTTGAATTTCTTTGTTTTATGTGCGGCTCTGTTCGGCGGGTTATTTTTTATGGTATTGAATACATTGGAAGTAGATGATGGACCTGTTGTTGTCGGACAGGTTTTCTTTGACTTTGAAGAGAATTCAAGCAACGTAAATTATTTAGTTTACGAGGATCCTAGTTCGGGTATCCGAATCAAATACCCTTCAAATTGGAATGTACTTGAACAGCTTGGAAATATTTCAGGTAACAATATTCTAGTGGACTTTTACCATACCGGGATTAACGGAACACTTGGTTACTCAGAAAATGCAAACATTATTGTGTCGTCTCCACACAACATGGATCCTGATTCGCTTGATAAGTTCACTAATTCTACCATTCAAGTTCTTGCTAGAAATTTAAACAATTTCACGCTACATGACTCCGATTCTACAATAGTTTCAGGACTTCCGGCCCATAAAATAACATACACGATACCTGGAAACCAATCAGAAACAAAGCAGACTCAAGCCTATGCAGTTAAAGGAAACAAATGGATTGTGTTTTCGTATTCCGCTGAACCATCAGCCTATTTCAATCCAAGAACGGCACAAAATATACAGGACTCTCTATTGATAAGATAAAAAATAACGACTCATGAACTAAAATATTGGTGCATGAATTGCCAGTATTTTTATAACAGGTTGGAGTAGCCTATAGAATATTTACATTGATGCGAGGCAGTTTAATTACGCTAATCATATACCTGATCTGTCCCGTAGCACTATATTGTACAGATGCTTATTCGCAGGACCAAGTGCAATCATCGATCCTAAATATTAGCCAGGAGAATCTGACGGTTTCTACTTTTGAAAACACAACCAACACCAGAATCAACGATACTACAACCGCTACCAACCCTGTTACAATAGGTGCACTCACTTCATTAGCAATGAATAAGGTCATTCTCAATGTTACTCAAAATGTTCTGAATGAAACAGCCCGGATATTGGAATTGAAAGAATTTGTTCTCCGTGTTTCAGCTCAGGAATCCGACGATACAACGCTAATCCTTAATTTTTCTGCGTTAGACTCTGAAACATCAGCTGAGCTTGCTGGAGTTAGCATCGATGGGTGGATAGCAAATGGAAGTGGCATCTCTACGTATTTTTTTAGCGGATTGACCGATGGTAATGGAAGATCCGCATTTACCCTACACACCAACGCCGACGAGTTGTATAACACGACACTTACGGTCGAAGCATTCCTTAGAGGATATTCCTCTCAGAAACAATCTGCAGCCTTTACATTAGGGGGTTAGCTGCAGTAAATGTTACCTTAATTGGATGAAGAACCCTAAAATTAACATAACCTGTATTTCTGATGTCATGGAGATTTCCGATAATTGGCTAATGCATCTATACGACTGAAAAACTAATGTGGACTACAAGATGAAGCAATAAAGAAGATTCGAGAAATGTTACTCAAAAAATATATGATGAGCATATGATATCGGCATCTTTCTTATGGTTCCGTTTGAATGTCATTTTTTAAGCAACGTGCTAACAAAAGGGAACACATCATATCCAACCACCGTTTCTAGGAGTCAAATCAGGAATCATGCCTTTTAATGCAGGCGCGCAAAAGGAATATGAAAAGGAAAAAGGAACAATTCATATTTACATCATTTGTTTTTTGGATTGCACAGTGAATTAGAGACCCATCATCGGTTGCATTCCCGATGATTTTTGTCAAGCTTTTTTGCACAAAAGCATCAAAACAGGAATATGTTACTGTTTCGCTTGTCGCAGGCGATTCCAAAATCCCAGGATTCAACGGATCGCACAAGCGTCCACAATTAGCTACCGTACTTCTTCTTCCTTCGAGGTAACAGTTGGATCAGCCGGTTATCACTGTTTGGTTATTTCACTTCAGAGCAAAAATGAGCCGAGGCAGCGTCCACCTTTTGTGAATACCGTTGGTAAACATAAAATTTCACTCATTACATTCTATTCAACGAATCGATACCAAGATAGTCTAGCAAAAGTCGCATAGTAAGGTTGAAGGCCTTTACTAACAGAAGCCTTGCTGAAACTAGAGATCCTTTATCTGCCTTCAGAATGGGGACCTGTTCGTAAAATAGATTAAACGCTACGGCGAGCTTATGAGCATACCTTGCAACAAGCTTTGGGTTCATTTGTAATGAACATTGCTCGATGATCATGTCCATTTTTGACAATTCGCGAATCAAATTTAACTCCTTGTCATGTAAAAGATTAGTAAATCTGATACTTTGGTGGCTCAATTCCCCCTTTTCGAGCAACCTTTGAGATCTTGCGAAGGCATATTGTAAATATGGCCCACTATCGCCATCCAAGCTTAGTGACTCTTCTAGGTCGAACACTATTGGCCGCTCTAAATCCTGCTTTATCAAGTTGTAGCGGACAGCAGACCTGCCTAGACTTTCCGAAATCCCAGATAGCTCTGCGTCGCTCATATCCGGATATCTACTCTTGATTTCTTCCCTTGCCTTCTTGTAGAGTATTTCCATAACCTGGTCGGCGCCAACGTAGATTCCTCTCCTTCCAGACATATGAGCAGATGTATTCACAATATCAATACCTAACGACTTGGCGGTCCGAGAACTTAGGGTAACAGGTTCGTAGCTTAGATGTATATACCGCTCTCTGTCATAATCATCAACGGCCTCGAGAGTACTCGAGATGATGGCTTGCAATCTCGATTGTCTTGAGTCTATTAAGTTGATTATAATCTCTGCGCCCCCAAACTGTCGTTTTGGCGGGGAACCAACCGATTTATCAAGGGTGTCTGCCCAGAGGATTGAAGTGTCCCACTGCTCTGAGAATGCATAATAAAGGAAAGGATCAGAAAATAAGCCCAGCTTCCAAGCTGCGTATGGCATATCCTTAGCAATATATGTCAGGGTCCCATCGCTTCTGATCAACACCTTGTCGTCGTCCCCGTCGGATCCTCTGATCACCCAACAACCTTTATTTTTTCCTTGAGTTTCGTAAACTGTCATACCTTTATTTTTCAAGACCTCGAACATTTTCTCCCACAGCTTGGAAGCCACCATATCTGATTCGAAATTTAGTAGGTCGTACCTCACTTTTAGACTCCAGCATGTCTTTAGCTGATCCTTCAACACGCGTAGGCTGATATCCTTCGCGAACCTTGATAAGTCAGAGTTACCTTCTTCAATGCTTTTCAAGACTGACTGTCGCTTCTGCTGGAGATCGGGGTTCTTGGTGTACAAATCATTAATTTTCACATAAACTTCATTCCCACAATATTGGTCGAATTTTGTTGTGGGGTTGGGGGGATCAATGGGGAATCCAGCATACTTGAATCCTACAACTATGTCGGCTACTTGAAGACCTGAGTCGTCAACATAATAGAACACACTTGTGTCATAATTAACAGCTGAAAGGATCCTGAACAGAACATCTCCAATAATCATGTTTCTCAAGTGTCCTACATGTAACGCTTTGTTAGGGTTTACACTCGTATGTTCGACAACGACCCTTCTTCCTCTTCCAAAGTCAAATTTTCCGTAACCATCATCCATGATCTCGCTGATTACTGCCTTTGGATACACATCCCAAGCTGCCCTGAAATTTATATGCCCTGAAGGATGGGCCTCAACTGTCTTCAGCAGTGATCCTTGTGTCCTTTGTTGACTTAGCTGTTTTGAAAGAGAGTCTACTAAATCCGTTGCAACGAGATGTGGCTTACTACGCAATCGCTGAGCGAGCTGGAACGCAATATTGCTGGTAAGCTCTCCAAATTCAGTGTTCTGAGGCTCGGTAAGTGTATAATTTATGCCATCAATTTTTCTATCCAAAAGTACTTTATCTACAAGTAGCCCCGCTTCTTTTCTAAGGCTTCTCAGGCTCATGGTCCTAGTTCAAAAAAATTTTGAGACAGAAACTGAATGGCTTGAACGAGTCCTTCACCGTGCTTAGCGGACGTGACTTGGCTTGCGTTCCGTTTCACGTTTTCTTCAGCATGTCCTAAGCATACGCTATAACCGCACGATCTAAAAAGAGGGATATCAGTCTCACTATCTCCAATTGCTACACTATCTCGGACTTCAAGTCCTAGAATTCTTAATGCTTCAGTCAGACCTGTAGATTTGTCTACCCCAATTTGGTTGAGATGGTAAGCGTACCTACTATCACTAATATACAAAGGAAGTTTGTACTCTTTGAGAATCTGTTGAGCATGACCAATATCAAAATTTCTGCATAAGACAACTTCGGACATTCGCGCAAAGACTGGCTTATTTTTTACACCGTCGATATGATCCTTTAACACATTGTACCCCTCCATGCAAATTTTTTTATCTCCTAAGACCAAGTGTTCATCTGGACTCTGGGTGATGACTCCACCATTCTCAGAAACTGCAATCTTCGTTGTTCCTGTAAAGACAGCCAAAGTATAAGCTTCAAATGATGACCTTCCAGTAACAAAAATTACCTTAAAGCCCATTCTTTCAAGAATCCGGAGTTCAAGGACTGCTGGGAGATGAAGCATTCCTCCACCGTCCTCAGTGATAGTCCCGTCAATGTCAACCGCAAAAGAGGTAATCTGCCGCAAAATGATTTAAATATGAAACAGATTTGTTTATTTAAACATTCTTCAAATTAAGAGGGAATGCATTCGCCTATGTATGCATGCCCCATATCGGCCACATGCTCCAAAGGGGTTTGCAGTCTGTGTCTATTCCTTGTTTCCAACAAACACAATTGTATGGATAACAAGCCGATAACCCAATTAGATACCTAAAAAAGTATTTTGAGAGTTAGGAATGAGATATTCCTTCAGGCTTCAGAAGGGCAGAGGACTCAGTTCTGCCACTACGGCTTGATTGGTGAGCCTTTCATGCGTTCTCTTGTCACTCAGCGATTTTTGTTTCTTAACCTTTACCTTGATCTTGAACCCGAAGTGTATACCATTTCTCCATTTCTCTGCAGAAATAATTTCGCCAAATCCTTGGATCCTATCACCTTCCCGTGTGACTACGGTAAACGGTGTATTTCGGTGATACTTCAACATTTCAATCCGCTCGAAGAAATGATCCCAATCTAGGGGATTCCTGATCAGCGCTTCAAAAGACAATATATCACCTACCTTCACTTCCTCCAAATGAGTACCCATTATTTCCAGTTGGTCTAATTTTACATACACACTTTAAAATAAACATAATTACAATATAACAGTTTTGATATCAAAAGATATAATAGTTTCTGCGTATTGGTATGATTTGGACCATAATATCAATATCAAATCCAGATATTATCAAAATATCATATGGTGGGACTGCGTAAAGGCTTTAATATGAAATTCTTAGGTAATATAAGATGGGTCCGTCGCCTAGTCAGGAGAGGGTGCTGATCCAACAGGCACATGCCTCCGAAGCCAGTTGTTGTGGGATCGAAGCCCACCGGACCCGATAATCATGCGGGTTCATATATATCATTAACATCTGTTAAACAGGAATGCCGGCTAGTCTCACGACGGTTAAGGGCTGGATTAAGACGATACCCAGTGAAAAAAACAGGGAGGTGGTCAGTGAGTTTGCTTCCTTTATGGATACGACTGATACGTCGGAAAATTATCGCAGGGGTAACCTAATAGTAGTTATATTCTTCGCGAGGTTCCTCGACAATAGAAACATTTCTGAAGTAAACAGTAAAAACGAAGTTATAGATTTCTTGGATACCAGGAAGAAAGAAGTAAGTGCAGACCCAGATAGGAGATGGATCAGAACATGGAATGATTATCTTCAAAGGACCAAGTATTTTATGCGTTGGATTCATAATGGAGCCCCCAAATCTATATCAGCCTCATTATCTCCATTATCGGACTGGCAGACCCCTGCATTCGTTCAGATAAAGAAGCGAAAGACAAAGCGCCTGAGTCCATACGTTGAATCAGAGTTGTGGGAGCGAGAGGATCTATTGACCATTGTAAAGTACGAGACTCATAAGCGGAATAAAGCGGCCCTTACTCTGCTATGGGATTTCAACGCTCGGCCCCACGAGGTCACCAGAAGCCTCAAAATCAAACACATCAGATTCCACGAACGTTATGCTGAGGCAGAAATCCCTCACGATTCCAAGACTGGGGGTGGACCTGCAATGTTGACTTGCTCGTTCCCATACGTTAGGGATTGGTTAAATGAACATCCATTCCGGAGCGAACTTGATGCAAGGGTAATCTGCAACCTTAGGACGGGAGGGCCCATAACCGCAGACGCATTATGGACCATTATGCGGCAACTCCGAAGTAGGATTACTGTACTCATTCGGAGTGGTTCAATAACAGATGAAAAGGAACTGGCAAACCTTGGGCACTTGATAAAGACCAAGAACTGGGCCCCATACTGTCTGAGGCACTCATCCATAACATGTGATGCCGAGACTTATTCCGAGTTTGCCCTCAGGAAAAAGGTTCGTTGGTCCATGAACTCAAACCAGCCAGCCAGATACATCAAGAACAGGTGGGGCAACGACTTGAAGAATCAGATTCTACTGCATAATGGGATAATAACTGACGTTGATGCCAAACCCAAACCCACCGTGGCAGATTGCGCACGCTGCCAACTGGTTAACCCACTTGAGAATAAATACTGTTCTTCCTGTAGCTATCCATTATCTCCTTCGGCATTTGATGAGATTAAAGAGCAAGAAGAGTTAAAGTTAAAAGCACTCGAACAAAAACATGAGATAGACATAAGATCCATCAAACAAGAAAAAGATGATCAGATGAAGTCTCTATCACAAAGGTTCGACAGTCTTCAGGCAATGGTAGAAAAGCTGGTTAAAGGACTTGCAAGTGTAGATGACCAAGACAAGTTGAACGATTTTTCAGGGACACTCTTTGATGCAGGTTTATTGATATATCACAAGAAAGTAGAATGACTAATTTCCGCTGTTCACTGTGCAGCAACAGAATACATCAGAGAACGAATTAATTTTCTTGCTAGTCTTGCTAATTCTGTATCTTGTTTGTCATAGGATTCTTTTGTGAGATGATTCGATATTAAAGGCCATGGATCGAAGGGACCGCATACTGCCTTCGTCTTCCTCGGTTTTTTCTTCTTAATCCTTCTATTATATTCTTCCATTTCCTTCTTTAAATTAGGATTGGAATGATAGATTCGAATACGATCGGGACCTCTGCGATTGCTACCTACTATTAAACCACTTTTGTTGTTATCGTCTCTTCGGTTGAATATCTGTTCTTTTGCTCTAGTCATTAACTTACGTGTAATCGAGCCATCTTCATGAGGATTAAACGAGCACTTTTCTTCGTAGGAGCTCATCCTTTCCATATGAAGCCTTCCTAGTTCCAATAGATCATCTTCATCCTTCCCAGTTTGCATCAATTCAGGATCGTTTCTGACGATTTCAAGTAGTTTGTTTAAGAAGTTATGAAAGTAAGGACTGTATTCAAGAAAGTCATTCCAGAAATTTATGGTGGGTTCTATTCTATCTCTTATATATTTAGACGAAATTCTTGCTTTACCTTCTCTGTCATCAAGAGCTAGTAACATCCTTGATGCGGCGCTAGGTCCATGAATTTGTGAATATCTGACAACCCAAAACCATTCATGCCACTTATAACGCCACCTGTTGTCGAAAAACTGTTTTCTATACCTGTTTGATAACATCAAATCCTTTTCTTAGCTGAGCAGAGTCCTTGCCTTCGCCCTTAAACATCCCAACCAAGGCTTTCCTCTCTGAATTGACAGGACATTTCGAGCCGAGTACAGCATAAACAAAGTCAAGCATACCAAAATTAATGTAACGAAAAGGATCGCCATCTTGTCTATAAAGCATAATTTCCTTGACAGGATTCCACTTTATTACTAGCTTCTTCTTACATCTTCCAAAATCATCTCTAATTGTTTCATATCCCTGAAATACTTGCCTGCCTAATTTCTTTGTAAGTTCATATGCCTTAGGATCCGAGCTATCCGTCAGAACTTCGGATTAACTTCGACTTTGTCCCTGCGACACAGTAATCTGTCACTCGATTTTGGTGTTCAAATGTTTACGAGAATGTGTAACACAATTCAGTCTAACAAGTTTTTGGGCAAGATCAAAACGAGTAAGTTAGTTATTATTATCTTGTGAGTTGATGCTATTATTATCTTGTGAT
>JAATVR010000500.1 GCA_014523665.1 Nitrososphaerales archaeon TH526 | reverse complement strand
TGTATAATTGGGATGTTTACCTATTATACTGATTAATGCGTTTGATAGTGTATAATTGGGATGTTTACCTATTATACTGGCTTACTACTATGCATTGACAGTTGAAGCAAGAGATAGGGAACAGCGTTGACTTTGCTCATAAAGGATTCTACTAATGGACCCACCGAAATGTATTTGCACTCTGCATTGTGTTAAAGACTGGGCCAGCAAGCCTTATTAGGTGAAAACGAACTTCGGATAATTCGATAATCGTTGCGATCATATAAACATGTGTAGGCAACTAACTGGACTAGCCCGTCATAACCATCAACACAATTGGCTCAATGGCAGAAAATGATGCTGAATAAATCAACAGTTGTCTCGCCAATAGGAGAAAATGGGGATATTTCAGCCAAACTCTGGGTCGTACAACCTACATATGAAGTGAATGAACATGCAAATGGTGGTAACGGGCTTATTCAATTCTTGTAGATACGCGACATATAGTATAGGTATGGATGACTATACAATCATATAATTTGATCATTAAGTGCTAACCTAAAGTTCCTTTCCAATTGGATAATGATACAATTTATATATCAGAGTGTGACAGCGAGAACTTTACAGAGCAATTGCATAAGTTTGAGTGTAAATACACTGTTTGCATTCTCATCCGTACGTATTTTATACCTGGTAGTAGAACTTAATGCATGAAGAAGATAGATTTTACACAACTTATAACAAAAGAGGTATTAACTAATGACAAGAAGCATATAGGGCATGTTGATGGATTAGACAGTGTATATTTTATTGTAAAGGATGGACTTTTTAATCCAAGGTACTATAAAATACCGCGGGAAAAAGTGGACAGCTATCAAGATGGGAAAGTACTACTCAATATTTCAGAACAAGATACAAAAAAACAATTCAAGCGAAGATATCCCGGATACTTTAAGGACGTCAAGGACTGATTCAAGTAGAAATCTGAGGATAGTGATGATACTAGCTGTTCTCATTACATCCACCGCAGAATTAGCGACAGCTTATGCGATACTTCACACCGTTCTATCTCTACAGAAGATTCCATTGTTGTTGCCAACGACAACAACAACAGGGGGTTCAAATATTACCTCAATGATGAACAAGCAGTTGATTTACAGTGTATGAATGGGTGACGATAAAAGGGTAGATAGCAGATTACCTCTCTAAGTGCAAGGTTCTGTTTGTCAACCTACTGCTGTATGCATACAGTTGGCTAGTAACCCGTGACAGCAGTGCTATCTCATACGCAAATTGGATAAAATTCTAGAAATCACTTATAAACATAATTTTCTCCCATCATTTCATAATATGTTTGACAAATTGCTCGTGCAGTACACAGAACTACTGCCGATTCAAACATCATCGATTTAACGCAATTACGTTAGGTAGGCGACCTACACATTGTGAATTCTAGCATAACCTCTTAGGGGACCGTCCTATGTTCCTTGAATGAAAGATAACCAAGTTACGGAATGTCTTTTATTCAAAAATGTGAATTCTATCCAAGTTCCTAAATCTTCATCAAGGTAGTGGCGACTACCAGCCTGCGCAAATTCTCAGGTCGCTCTACCTTGTTTTTACAATTATAACAATTTTTGGCAGAATCTCGGCAATCATTTGCAGATCGACTCCTCGAAGAGTAGACTGAATCTGAAAGCAGCCCTTATCAGGGGTCGGGGTAGAACTCGTAGAAGGAAGAGTGGCGCGGCTGCAGGTCAATCACTCCATCATTTGAAATATGTAACGCAGGATGTGCTGAATGATCCATGCGTAGCATCCTACCTTTCAAGAGGTGACGACGTAACTGTGAAAGTCCATATGGATCGCTTGAATAGCTGTTGTACTTACATAGATAGGTTACATTTTTGATTACCTATTTGGGTTACGCTTCGCTGCTTGATCCTAGTATGCATGGTGCAAGTACAACAATTAGCTAGAATCTATCTGACTCTAATGCCAGACGAGCACTTCATGTAGGTGGATGGTTCCGTATACTCGACGGATAGAGCGAAGCAGAAACCGCATTCATGATGTCTCTCTTCCTATTATTCTTGCCTTTGAGACATCTGTATTGAAGAATTAAGCCGATTCGGGCGAGATTGGACCCCTATACCAATTTAGAGCATCAGACACATCAAGACGCCAGGCGGTTTGGTTGTAGAGGTGACAGACGGAACTGATGAGTACAACGCCACCCACTACCGAGTCTCCTTCTTCTACGATCTGGCCAAGGCATCAGTGAATCGAATGGCGTTCGCATTGGCGCACGAGTT
>JAATVR010000499.1 GCA_014523665.1 Nitrososphaerales archaeon TH526 | reverse complement strand
TATATTATTATTCACAATATCTGCAATGTAATATAATGAGCTGATGATTGTATTTATGCTCATTTTTACCTGAAGATGCAACTATCCTTAAATATAACAGCTCTGAACGCTGAACTACGAAAGTGGGCACACCCATATCATCATCAATGAATACTCATCAAAACGTTCTGGTCAAACACAACTATTACAGGGATTCACTTGAACTTCTCAGACTGTCTGATGAGATTAAGCGATATCCTGGAATAGTGGAAGCCTCTCTGGTCATGGGCACCAAGACTAACAAAGACATCTTGATTAAATTAGGTTTTCCTACCCACCATATTGCCAAGGCAACAAGTTCAGATATGGTAATTGCTTTAAGAGCTAAGGAAGCCAGCTTGTTACTTGCAACAATCCCAAAAATCGAAGCCATTCTGCGTGGAACTGGCGGCGATCAATCCCCAGTGTTGGATCATTCCTCTGCTGATGGGAGACAAGATCTCGAGTCGCTGCTTAGCACTGTCAAGGACATAAACATTGCATTAATTTCTGTCCCTGGCGAATATGTTAAGGGCTTGGCATTCAAATTGATCGATGAGGGAATTCATCAACAGATTTTCAGCGATCATGTCCCTCTGGAAGATGAGCTTCAGATAAAAAGATATGCAGTGAAGAATCATGTATTAATCTTGGGACCTGGTGCTGGGACATCCATTATCAATGGAAATGGGATTGGGTTTTCAAATGCGGTTAGCACTGGTCCTGTGGCGATTGTAGCAGCAGCCGGTACAGGATTACAAGAGGTATCCGCATTACTAGATCATTGTGGAATAGGGGTTAGGCATGGATTGGGGGTTGGAGGAAATGATCCTAAAGAGAAGATTGGTGGTTTGATGATGTCAGAAGCGTTAAAGATGCTAGATGGATGTGAAGGTATCGATGTGATAAATATTGTGTCAAAGCCTCCGGCAGCAAGTGTCCAGCAGAAAATAATTGATCATGCAATTAGGCATGGAAAGAAAAAGTACGTAATGACCTTTATCGGCGGTAGCGTAGCTTCAGAAAATATTAAAGGGAAAAAGGCTAGTAGCATAAAGAGGCTTAGCAGGCAATCAAGAAAAATCATTATCACTAACACTCTTACCTCCTCAGTCTTTGCAACGGCAGAACATATCGCTAGCGTAAACAAGTCTGGATTGTCGGTGGATCCGATTTACGTCCAGATTGAAGATCTCAAACGGATTGTAATGAAGGAAACGAAGCATCTTAAAAATGAACAAAAGTACCTGAGAGCTTTATACACAGGTGGCACTTTCGCATACGAAACACAGGTTATTCTTAATGGACTTGCTATTAGGCCACTCTATTCTAATGCTCCTCTAACCAAGGCACAACTTTTGCAAAATGCAATGAGAAGTTTCAAGAATTCAGTTATCGATCTTGGTGAGGAAGAGTTTACTAAAGGCAGGGCACATCCAATGATAGATCCTACAATAAGAAAGCTCAGAATTGTTGAAGAGGCCTCATATGATGACGTTGCGGTGATAGTTCTCGATTTTGTACTTGGATATGGATCCAATCCTGATCCAGTTGGCTCCGTTATTGATGAGATTAAAAAAGCAAAGCAGATGGCCGCGAAAGCCAAGCGACACCTTAGCATCATAGCTCATGTTTGTGGGACGCGAAGAGACCCTCAAGGCTACGACCAATCTTTGACGCGGTTGAAGGATGAAGGTGTCCCAGTACTTCCTACTAATGCTTTCGCTGCAATTGCTGCTGCAGGCATAGTGACCAAAGGGCATATCGATTTCAAAGAGGCCTATTCACGGTTTATTGGAGAAATTCAGCGAGGCAAATTGACATAATGACCAGCAAACAAAAGAAATTATTGGATTCAGATTTGACAGTCCTAAATATAGGTATGAACATCTTTTATGAGGCACTGCGGGTCCAAAATGTTAAAGTCATTCAAGTAGATTGGAAACCCGGTCCTGTGCTTGATAAGCTTAGTGAAGAAATTCTATCAAAAATAATGTAATCTGGGATTTGAAAACAATAATGAATGACAAAACGTTAAAAGAGCTTATGCATTTGATGTAAACGACAAGACTGACTTGGGAACGAAATACACCCTGTAAGGATATGTACACAGGAAAGGCCAGCGACGACACGGTTGCTTTCGAATGCGAATACATAGGTGTTTTGCACAAATACATACTAAAGTCTACAGCCAAGAGGAAATTAGTTGGTACAGTCATTAGCTCTTTTCCCTCTAGCCTCAATATCAAGACTTCGAGAAATGAACTATTGGTCGTAAGTCTAAATAAAATACAATCTCCTATCACAATCAATCTGAAGGCTCAAATTGGTAACTCCAATTTTGCAGGACTTGTCGATTATGGAAATGATGTCGTCAGATTGCGGAATGTAGTCTCTATTGGTGAAAGAGTGATATTAAATACGGAGAAGAGTATTGTCTTTAAAAACTGTTTCGTGAGGCTTACACACGCGGGATTGAGTGAATTTAGCGATACTGCAGAAGAAATTTTGAGTTCCCTAAGGGAATCAAGGAGGAGAGGATGTCTGCTGGAGCCTGAGATCACAAATAAAGGACTTCTTGATCAATTCATTGCTGAAACCTCAGAGAATAACGTTCGGAACAAGGATAACATTAGATTTGTTCGGAGGTTGTCCCATTCATTGTTGAAAATGTGCGGAAGAGGCCCTGGATTCACACCGTCTGGAGATGATTTCATTTGCGGTTTTAGTTTCTTGTTTAATTGGCTGTCGCAAGGTCAAGAATGTCCTCCAATATCGCTACCAATGAAGAGAGTCTGCGATTTGACCTCTTGGATCAGCTTCAAATTCATCGAATATTATCAAAAATTGATCGTTGACGAACAAATTCAGAGTTTGATCAATTCGATTGGGGAAGGGCGTACTGATCGATTTATGTCATTGGTGTCGACGCTGAGTTACAGAGGGCACACGTCAGGCATAGATATCTGTACCGGCATTACGACAGCTCTATTCACCTTTGTCGATCGATTCTATGGGACAGAGCTCCTACCTAAAGTTCAAAGTATCTCCACAGAGGAGCGCAACCGAAGAGAAGACCAACATCTTTAATCACGACTAGAGTGCATCATTGGGGATCAAAAATCCTTCTACGCTCTCGACTGGAGTGCGTAAAGTTTGGAGATTAGTAATCTACTTTGCTAGCTACTGAAATTCGTAATCAATAATTGGATCGAATCTAGATGAGCGTTTACAAGTTCGAATACCAATTCTTGATAAATGCTAAATCAATTTATTCTTCTTATTTTATGATAAATGCATATTCTTAGATGTTCTGTGCATTAAATTTAAATAAGATATGTCTAGTTTAGTAACTCTTGAGTAATT
>JAATVR010000498.1 GCA_014523665.1 Nitrososphaerales archaeon TH526 | reverse complement strand
TGGAGCGATTTCTTCTCTTGCAGAAGGCGAGTTCAATACTTTAGTTATGGGAGAGGAACTAGTTTCATTTTCGGATGAGGTCGATTCGCTTTCATCGATTTCAGTAATGTTGGTTGGAGCGATTTCTTCTCTTGCAGAAGGCGAGTTCAATACTTTAGTTATGGGAGAGGAACTAGTTTCGTTCGTGCCAGTGAAGTTTACAGAATGATACTTAGTTATTTGATTATTGCCATCATTCGAACAGAGTAACCTGGCAGTTAACTTATTTTCTCCTACATTTAAGTGAAACTTGGAGTTGAAGATTCGTTCCCATGATGAGAAATCATTCGGTCCATTCTGTCCCTTTGAGGAAACTTTGACATATGGAGAAATTCCATTGAGAAGAAGGGATACATCACAGTTGTTTGTAGAATTGTCTGTGGAAACTCCTTCGACCGTGAGGTTTTGGATATTTATAGGCACCTCTTGTTCCTTGGTAGGAGACAAAATCTTTACCCCGTGGGGATTGTAGAGCTGCGAATAAGAATCACCCGAACTACAAAAAACGGCTGAAATGAATAAACTCAAGGTTATAAGTGCTACAGTTTTGGAGTCTTTCAATTAACGGACCTTACTAGCAATTTAGAGGGCCGTATAAAAAAATTAGATGTAATCGGATTTAGGCAGAGAACAAAAATAACTTGACCATTCTATGGCTAGTCTGATCAGAGATGTTGGGTTCTGGTAATGGCAAATGGTCAATGATGTACCATTTGGTTTGTTTAGTAGTAGATGTCTTGCAATCTTATACATTGCATGCCTGATGTATGTACGACGAGATGAACCTATCAGTATATCTGTTCATGTTCTGTAGTACCACTATTCTAGAAACTTCACTCTCATCCATCACGTTGAATCCTGGAAGCATTTTGCAAAGTTTTTCCGAGAAATCCTTAACTTCTTCCATTTCGAGCATATTTTGCCTCTCTAATCGCTGAGTTGACATGCCCACGTGCATGTATGATTTTATCTCAATAAAATGGGGGTTTGCTTTAGGAATCAGTCCCGAAAACTGCATTAATGTTTCATGATTGAAATTATGGCTCCTAACAAGGGTAATTCTAATTACGGTTCTCGTATTGCACCCAGCAAGAAACTGCAAGCTCGTCAGCCACCTTTCCCAGGCATCTGGATGCCTAGGCCTATTTATCCTAAGGAAACTATGCCTGTTCGTTGCGTTAGTAGACAAGTATAGCTGGGTTGGAAGAGAGTTTTCGTTCGCTAGCTGATGTAACATTTGAGGTTCTTGTCCGTTAGTTACCAAAAATATCGATTTAGTAGCAGGGAGTTTCTTTAGATATCTGATTAGTGCAGGTAATTTTGGGTACATGGTGGGCTCTCCAGAAAGCGAGATTGCATAGTGTTGGGGAAATAAGGCTTCATCAAGTCTGTCCTTGTCGTACTTCTTGTGGCCATAGAACCCAGTCATGAGTCTTCTTCGTTCTTGAATCAGGTTCTCTACAATCGCGTCTGGCTCGTCCACTAGGTTTTCTGGCATCATGAGAGTATCATAAAATTCAGTTGGCCTCCAACAATAGACACAGCGATTTTCGCAATTTAGTGCTGTAGGAGTCATTTCCATGCATCTATGAGTCGAAATTCCATAAAACTTGTGTTTGTAACAATCCCCTTCGTGGGCGAAGGATTTCTTGGTCCAGTGACAGAGTTCGACTGCTGAATGATTGTATACCCCATACTTTGCATTTAGCAATTTGGCTTTCGCATTTGTATCGATCTGGATTAGATTATTACCTGAGTTGTGGGAAGTGTACTCTCCTGAGCAGCTCATGCTAAGTGAAATCAGGACTATTCTATCGAGATTTAAATCTTTAAATCTATGACGTAGATCCTGAGATCTCAAAAACGCGTTTCTCAACATGTTTTTTGCAAACATGAAATTGGGCTTGTAATGTGATTATGATTATTCTTCAAAGATGTAGAGAAAAAGCCATCATCTCATAAATCATTTACCGTACATGTGGATCACATTTTCATCCAAATCCAAAAGTGAGGATTTTGGGTTGTCCTAACCGAACATAGGTGAACAACCGGATATTGTTACCAGAAACATCTACCTAGAAATTATATATAGCACTATAATGGCACATGATATGAAGTGGCCTTCGTAGTATAGCCTGGTCAGTATAGGCGGCTGTGGACTAAATACGATAATTGCTAGGCAGACACCGCTTGAGGAGGGTTCAAATCCCTCCGAAGGCCCTTTGTGTACCTTATACTCCTTATCTAAATATGTCAAATTTTAAAATCTTCAAGATAATTGTCAATCACGTAAATTATCCAACAAACTGGGCTCAATCAAAATCCATCCATAGTGATATTCATCGTGAACGTACCTCACCTCTCTTAGGTTAGGTCTTATTTTCCTTTTTTTCAAAGCTAAAATCAATCCGGACCTAAGGTATGCCCCCCATTTTCGCGCGCGTGATCCACTTCCATCTTCTCTTGGCAGAAGTATTCTTACGCTCAAGCCGTCGATGCCACCATTGGTTTCAATAAGATCTGCCAATTGAGTCACTATCTTGGTTATGTCTTGGGCGCTGCTGACCTGAAATGTCTTAGATACCTTGAACATCCGAAAAAAATTAGGATTTGCTGTCATGATTGCACGCTTCTCAAATGAGCGATGATGATGATCTCATTAGTATTCTTCAGGCTGTTCAAATAAGAGCTCAAACACCAATATACTAACTGGATCGGCGTGTTTAAAAGTTTTCAAGAATGATAACGGTCCTTTCACAGAGAACTATCTTTATTCCAGTTGAAATTGCCATGTCTAACAGCCATTGTCTTCTTTGATGTCATAAGATTCATTAGGTCTCGTCATCAGCTAAGATTCAAACATTTTCAGTGGTATAGCTTCAACTATTTAGAGTTAAAATACATTTAGTGAAACTAGAATTTGCTTATATAACATTAGTCTTGCTGCTACAGAATTACGTATGAAAACTAACAACTGGATAATGGGAAATAGTCGAAATCTAGAAGTGCCGGAGGCGGGACTTGAGCCCGCGACCTTTCGATTATGAGTCGAACGCTCTGACCAAGCTGAGCTACCCCGGCAAGCACAGCGTTGCGTTCAGCAATTGATGGCCTACTCTAATAAAGATATCTCTCCAAGACTAATGAGGCTTATTCTGACTTGCAAAAACTATACATCAAAATTCTTTATATCACCTTAGGAATTGGGAATGCACTGACTTGTATTTCGTATGCTCTCTTCGACATTACGAGAAAGCACATTTAAGCGGATACAGAATATATCTTTCAAGGAGAGGGAATATCTTTCCAGAAGAGAGAGTAAGTTTGTCCTAAAAAAAGCACACTGTTTAGGTCTCACTTCCCTTACCGAATAAAATAGCATCTGGATTTATGATACATACTGGAGTACCTTGTATAGCTGTGTCTTCAGCGGAGGTGGTTGTAAGGTGTTCCCTTTCAAAAAGATCGTCCCGTGAAATGATTCCAACAACGGATGAACCTGAGCTGACCACGATCTGACGAATAGTGTGTTTATCCATTATTGATAATGCCTCCTGCACAGTAGAATCTGGGTCTACTGCTAATATAGGACTAGTCATGATTTCTTCGAGTCTTACCTTTGATGGATTCTTCCCTTGCGATAGCACTTTGTAAAGAATATCTGTCTTGGTCACAATCCCTACTACTTCCCCTCCTCTGGAAATCAAAACACATTTTGTTTGTTTTTCCTTCATCAATCTTATGGCAGTACCAGAAGAGTCGTTGTAGTCAACCATTATTACATTTGAATCTGCGAGTTTTCTAGCAGTAGACATTAATAAAAATGACATACTTGTGGGCTCTGAAAATTCATTCATGTTCTAGTATAGGAGATCAAATATTTATACTTGGTGAATGATCTTACCAACGTATTAATATTGACCAACATATGAAATTTTGAAATTACATGGTAGCAGCTAGGATTCTCGATGATTTTTCCTATCTTCAGAAATATTCGGGTTCATTAGTCCTGCATGCTCTAACGAAATAGCTTATCATGAACTGTCTAGTTTTTAGCTAGGCTTTCCTCCTGAATTACTGCCTCAGAATTATGATAACCAATTTCATTGACCGAAGGAAGGAATTGTCGTAGTTCAACACTAGAATATGTCTCAACCCATCTAAACTTACGTTGTAAAGTTGCAGTAAAGAGCTTCTTCCAATCAAGATCTAAATGGTTCGCCCATGATTTCAGAACTCGAGGATCTATATAATTTCGAAGTGAGGTCCCAAGATTATAATCACGAGTTTCCTTTTGTAGACGCAACGTTATTTGGACCTTTTCCAATCTAACCATCATTCTTTTCTTCTGTAAATCCGTCTTCCATTTATGAGAAGAGATATCGTTTTCAATTTTTCTTATAACCGCTTCTTTGTTTTCCACTGATTTTTGAAACCTT
>JAATVR010000007.1 GCA_014523665.1 Nitrososphaerales archaeon TH526 | reverse complement strand
TACTGACTTTTTCATTTCCCTATGTCAGGGACTGGCTGAATGAACATCCTTTTCGTAACACTATAGAAGCACGACTAATTTGTAGTCTTGATAATGGCGCACCGATTAAATCTGAAGCTCTTTGGACAATGATGAAGCAAGTCAAATCCAGAATAACTAGAATTATTGAAAGTTGGGAAATGACTGATGAAACTGAAAAAGAAAAACTACGAGTGTTACTTGATACAATGAGATTTAGCCCATATTATCTTCGTCATTCTTCTATCTTACACGATTCAGATTGCCTTCAAGATTACGCATTCAGGAAAAAGGTAAGGTGGTCGATGAACTCTAAGCAGCTAGGCATATCAAAGCAAGGATGGGAAACGATCTGAAGCAAAAGATACTTGTTCAAAATGGTATTATTTCAGATACAGAAGGTAAGCCCAAACCAAACATGGGCGAGTGTCCTCGGTGCAGCCTTGTCAATTCTATTGAGAGTAAATACTGCTCTTCATGTACCTATCCATTGACTCCTTCCGCATTCGATGAGATCAAGGAACAGGAAAATTCAAGGTATAGGCTATGTACTTTCTATTTTAAATTTATTACGATATATCGTAACACGAGATAAATGGTTGGCTGACACAAAATGCAAGTCAAAAGCGCCGATACATTCAAACGACCTATTAATATGTCGCGTACCAACCATGTGGTCGTTTTTCTCTTGGAGCATATGTAAAGTGAAATCCAGCCATGAATACACTAGGGTTATCAACGGTATGTTTAGCAGCTGCTGATGTGTGACCATAGTACACTTCAGTCCAAGAAGGGAAAATATCTTCTGGCCTTAATCTCGAGAAAAAGATATGCCCTGAGATATCATTATATCCTCCATGTATTTCACTTCCAAAAACAGTTCCCTTAAGAAATCCTTGCTCGACAGAATCTATATTTAATTCACCCTCATCTCCGTTGACGAATATTTTCCATTTACCTGTTGGTAGGCTTATTATTTCTTGTCCACTGTTTGTCAACAACCCTGTATATATGTAGAGATATAAAAGTATGATTATCTTCTGATAGATTCGTCCGATCATAGAGGTTATGTCCAAGGAGATAAATCTCCTCCAATTATGAAATTTATCTTGGGCTTGTCCATATGACTGACCAAGGAAAGGTCTGAAGGTTTTATAGAAACAGTAGAGAAGTACATTTTATAAACACTAATTGGATAGTGAATTCAAGCCATATTGATTAGATTTCCTTGTGATTGATTTAAAACACTTTAAAGTCTTGCCAAACCCCCTTGGGCCCTCTAATTATTATTAGAAAAAAAGCATTAAAAATTAAAACGAATCCGTCCTTACATTGATTAGGAATAAGTATGACACTCAAATAAGACACCGATGCTTCGTGCATATCTTTGATAGAAAAGAGATAAATTGCCAATATCTACGCTTTTTTTTCTATTACGTATCTCCGGAAGACACTTTGCAAAGTTATTATAATTCGATACTTTTCTTATTATGTATGTCTGAACCATTGGGTTATGAAGATATTCTCAAAAGCAGTTATCAGATTGTTAGCGGAAAGATTGCAACGCTATGGTCTCTTAGAAATTGCTTAATAATACGATTCAACCTCGAGGATATATGATAAATATGGGCATAGCCATCTGCCGTTGTGCCACGTCGGTGTTGGGGGGTCATAATGGCCGATCAGAAGCAAGAGCTTTTACGGATGTTAAAAGGCAAGAAACTCAAAGGTTACCACTTCAGTTTGCAGGAAGACGAAAACAAAGTTGTCTCTTCGCTGACGAACAGCGCTGTCCGGAAGCCAATCGATTTGAATAGTGCGGGTGCGGGTTTGATCCTAAGTTATACCCAAGTAAAGGACAAGAAAAAGAAAACAATTCGAACATTCAAAAGTGAAGTTGAGGCAGACGGATCCGATGTGAAAATCATTGTAAGAGATTTGATTACTAACAGAGTGATCAGCAAAAATTCGTTCCCTCCGCCAACTTCACACGACGGCACAAGGTTTCGGACTCTCGAACAATGCATTCAAGACTTCCGTTGCAAGCACGGCGGAGAATTACAGTGTGAGGCAAACTGGACTTGTAAAACTCAGTACGCAGATCTCACCTGTTGCCTGAACAATGGGGACTGCTTCAGCGTCCATCTGGTATTTCACCCCAACTCACTCCTGTGCCAAATCTTGTCAAATGTGCCTTCACTGGAAGGTCTAGTTCTTTCGCAAGCTCCTTAAAAAGTTCCATCACTAACTAATAGAACTGGCTTCAATGCATTACTATAATTTCCTGTATGACTAAAATGGTTAGGAGGATATTCCATTATTGAAATTGCAAGATGATCCCTTCGCATCTCAAATATGGGCCAAGATGTTAATTTCGGAGGCAAAAAGAGCTGTTTGCATTTATCTCAATCTCTTCGATTCAGAGGCTAAAATCGAAATCCCGACTGGTCGCGACACCATTAGTTAGCGGAGGCAGATATTTAACAGGATGCCAATTACAAAAATAAATCCTGGAGTTTATATAGATGAGTTACCTAACGCAGTAAGAACTATTACTGGTGTCAGCACATCAATTACTGCATTCATTGGTCCGGCAGAGCAAGGACCTACCGATTATCCAATATTGATTCATAGCTTTAAAGATTTCAGTCGCATCTTTGGAGGCCTATGGAAAAAAAGTAACATGAGCTACGCTGTTTACCAGTATTTTCAGAACGGAGGAAAGGTTGCCATAATTGTAAGGGTCCATAATTGTGCGACGGAAGCCACTTTTGATATTGGTGCCGCCATGGAAATTCGGGCAGCATACCCTGGCCATTGGAGCACTAACTTGGAGATGGTGATTGAACATGAAGAAGAGCAAGATATCCCTGATATAGTTGAAGCAGAGAAGGCTATTGATCCTTCTGGAATTAATACACTTTTTAATCTCAAAGTTCGAAGACGAATTAATGCTAACCAAATTGAGGATCTGGAAACATTTAGGAATATTTCCAACAAACAAAATAGTCCAAGCTTTGTAACGCGGGTTCTTGAGAGACAATCAGATCTTGTTCGCGTCAAAAATATTTCTAGGCCGAATGAACAACCTCCAGAAAGTTCTCCTAATGCTTCTTTCACATTAAAGGACGCAGGTACAGACGGACAGACTTTAACTTCAGAGCAGATAATAGGTAAAGTAGAAGTGGCAGGCACTAAGGTAAAAAAAACGGGACTTCAGGCTCTTGATAATGCTGATATATTCAACTTACTATGTATTCCTCCTTATGACACTACCAACAAGACATCCACAGGTGTATACAACACAGCTTTGTCGTATTTTGAGGAGAATCAGCGGCGTGCCATACTTATTATTGACCCACCTCCTGAGTGGAATAGTGCGGATGATCCAAGGGATAGGGCTAAAGGTATAGATAGTCACGAGTTTGGTAGCCTGAGAAACAAGAATGCTGCAATTTATTTTTCTCGTATTCTAGCTCCTGATCCGTTGGATGATAACAAACCTCGAGAATTTGTGCCATGCGGTATAGTGGCTGGTGTAATTGCACGAATCGACAGCGAACGTGGTGTGTGGAAGGCTCCCGCAGGCATTGAGGCAACCATAAGGGGAATATCAAATCTAACTGTACGGTTGACCGATCGTAAGAACGGCGAGCTGAACTCCCTCGGCATAAACTGCATAAGGATCATGCCTCCTTTAGGCATAGTTATTTGGGGCGCTCGGACGATGCGAGGAGCTGATCATCTTGCTGACCAGTGGAAATATCTGGTTGTTAGAAGGATGGCTCTCTACATAGAAGAGAGTCTCTATAGGGGTACACAGTGGGTTGTGTTTGAGCCTAATGACGAACCACTCTGGGGACAGATACGGCTGAGCGTGGGCGGATTCATGCAATGTCTGTTCCGCCAAGGTGCTTTTCAGGGAACAACTCCTAAAGAAGCGTATCTTGTAAAGTGTGATGAAGAAACAACGACACAGGATGATATTAACAGAGGTATCGTTAACATTATTGTAGGGTTTGCACCGCTCAAACCTGCGGAATTTGTTGTGTTAAAGATCCAGCAGCTAGCAGGAAGGGAGAGAGGGTAATTCTACAACCAAGCAAACCAGCTGGCGATCGCTTATAGGGTTTATCGCTGCTGAGTCCCAAAAAGTCAGTCCTTGCCAGAATTTGATGCAAATGCGAACGTAGTAGCGATCCAAAACGCCGCCGAGACCTATGAACAGTCATCAGTCGATTCTACAAAACGAGACACTCTTTAGGTACTATATCTCCTATACTGGCAATGAGCCCCTTACCTACGGGAATAACCCACTCCCAAAGCTGCGAATGAGAATGCAAACTGATATCTACGTTACCCTAATCCATATCTTGATCAGATAAGCTCAACGAAGAAATCGCATCATTTGGGATAGGAGGACTAATCTGAGATAACACAGGATATCGCCCTCGGCCCAGAATACCGACTGGGTCTTCGAAATTAGCATGCGATCAATCTTTGTCGAGGATATTGAGCTAACTTAGAGAAAGGAGATCAACCCATGTTAAGGCTGATTGGAAATAATCTTTGAGAAATATTGTCGAATGGAGATGGAATATATTGCTTCAGATCATTCAATCATCTTTGGCATCAGATAATAAGCAATTCATTTATTGATAAGTAATAGATAAAATTGAGTTTAGAAATTACTCTTTCTGACGAAAGTCAATATTATCCAAGACACCGTGCACCGAACAGTGATCCTTAACATCATTCTTTAAATCTATCAATCTTTTTCTGATCGTCTCGAAGTTAGGAGCTATTTCTGCCTCCTTCAAGGTAGCATCTAAACTAGTCTTGTCTATCATCCCTACGGCTAAATTAAGAGTAGCAAGTGCGATAGCGGTAGTTTGGCAATCTACTTTTGTATCTCCCATTCAGATGGTTTGGGACTAGTGGTATATTAGCATTTTATTAGAGCTTAACTTGGAGCTACTGTGTAAAAAATTAGTATTAGTAAATTGACTAGATTCGTATGGTGGGACCAGAGATTCAACATTATCATTTTCCCTTACTGTCTATTAATTTATTCAACGGTTTTAAGGTCGCTATTTGTTCAACCAGTTGCTTCAGCACCAAAGTCTACTATTAGAATCTTGCTTAACCATGTTCCTTGAATGAGTGACATTCGATCTATCGAGCCGATCGGCATATGCGTGACTTAAAAATATTTTCGGCGCCTAAGTTATGCAACTACCATATATTGGTATCAATATAGTCAGTTGTTAACATTAAAATTGAAGGTTTTGAATAAGCACAAGTTCAGGCGAAGCCTTTTTTCGGGAAAAAAGGTATTTTCTAACGTACTTTTAACATCGAAAACTTATGTAATGTCATTATGAAGATCATTTATGGTATTCAAAGTCATTATCACGCACGACAGTACGGAAGGAGATGAACATACATATTATGGGACAGTGTTCCCTAACAGAGACATAGGTCAAATAAAACGACTTGAGTACAGTCAATCGCATGATCGACTTGAAGCTACATTTTCGTTCGATGAAGACAAAGTGAGAGAAGGAGAACATTTTCTGGCTATACTAGTACCGGTGGATGAAAGTGAGATTAAAGAAAATAATTGCAGCGAGATCGGATGTCGAGTAGGGGTAAATACTAAAAAACATGAGCCAGAAGTAGTTCATTTTTAATAATGGGCAAATTTATTATAATTTGTTTTAGTCCAAGGAACCATGCTATTGATATCATATCGGCTACGAATAATCCGATAGTTCAATTGATCCACTATATATAGAATTTATTTCCTATAAGGATGAAAATTAAATGCTTGTTGGATAGAACTCACCGGTTGGTTGAGTTGAGATAAAGTTACATAACAAATAAGTAAATTGTTGAACATTCCAGATTCAACTAGGATATAACCATTGAGGCAATTGAAGTCCCACGAATGCGGCTGAGTCTTTGAATCAATTCATATCTTGTTAACCCGTAAACTCTATCGACTTGTAAGCGGTAAGCGCTCCGGGAGTGGAAAATAATCAATATACCAAGAATAATAGCTGAATAATGGCAAATATTGGAGTACAGGAGGTCTCACGTTTTGGCAACACACGAAATGCAAGAATCGATACTTCTGACCTCAAGTATCCAGATATTATTTGTTTTAGTTTTGAGAAAAAAGTACTTGATTCCGGTAAGCATAAATCATCTTTCTCAACTCGTGGTTCTGATTGTTACGAGATCCAACTGCGGGATCCAGGCCTTCCTTTACTACCCATGCCAACCTATCCAAACCTTATCCGTGGTGGTTATCCAAACAGTTGGTGCCAGTTAGCATTACTACTTTTGGATTTCTTATTTTCTCTTTCATCATCAATACAGTTAGAGTACGACTAGAAAAGAATAATGTAAATAAGAAAAAAAGAAGCATTAGGCGTATATAGAATCACATAAACCATTATACTACATGATAAGATAGACATATTTTACAAATTACAGAACCCCTGCGAAGCTACTGTCATGTTGCTGTACAATCGATACACAAGTCGAGGAATATGGAAATAAACCACTAAAAGATGGAAAGACAGTAACCAATTGCGACATTGGTGAAGCTAGGTGGTATGGGTGGGTCGCATACCTATGGGACTAACTGGTTAATGAGGATTATGTGGTTAATGAGGAATATATGGATCCTCAATGCTTATTTCGTGGGTTATTATATTATAGTGCACTGCGAAAGCGGGTGCCACAATACAGATTTTTGGCGGCCTACATCTAAAAATAAACACTACTACAATTTCCAATTCCAAAGGTTGACATGAGAAGCTTTGAAAGTCTTCATCTTTTAAATGGCGAATAAAAGCATCCTGAACCTTCGGATCCTCAAGAACTTCCAAAACGTATCTTATACATGAATCACCATGAACTGGTCTCATGAGTTGATTTTTGAGATCAATTCTAGCATTCTCCAAAGAACTACGTAATTCTCCTTCAGACATATCCTATTCTAGGGATATATAGGCTAGTATTAAAACTTTTTCACCCACATCAATAATAGAATATTTTATTCTTTATTCGAGCTGTTACAGTATGATCTGTTGTGGTTAGTAGTACACATCCACACTCTGAAAAATTTTATAAATTTGGAAACCTCAAATTGATCTCTTCTAGAGTTCAGGTCATATTGAACAGATCTCTTCGTAGATCTTTGAAGACACTTTAAAGTCTAACGAAATCCCATTGGACTCGGTGCAATATTAGTTCTCAAATAGGGTTTTCTGACTAATGTAGAGAAACATGTTGTACCACAAATTATACATATCTATATCCTTTAGTATCTTATAGAGACATAGAAATAATGATAGACAAGATTGAAAACGGGTACAAACACTTTCTCTGTTATGGATACCATTAACAAACTAGTCTCGGAAGGAAATTTTCTTGAAGTAAATGATGAGTAAGTTATGCAATACTCTAATGCTGTAGGTTCTCTTAAATTTGTAGAGAAGATTCCAGCATCAATAGTCACCGATCAAATATATCTGAGAATGAACGTGGCAATATCTGACTCTCCTAATACGGCTAATCCTAATGATTTTACAGTTGAAATGAAAATATTTGGATAGAATAATGAATCCCAATAAGTACTTATTCATTGGACAATATAATCAAATTGGCCTACGCCTGAAGTTTTTACTGACTTTTTCATTTCCCTATGTCAGGGACTGGCTGAATGAACATCCTTTTCGTAACACTATAGAAGCACGACTAATTTGTAGTCTTGATAATGGCGCACCGATTAAATCTGAAGCTCTTTGGACAATGATGAAGCAAG
>JAATVR010000497.1 GCA_014523665.1 Nitrososphaerales archaeon TH526 | reverse complement strand
TGTTGGGGTATCTGTTGGGGTATCTGTTGGGGTATCTGTTGGGGTATCTGTTGGGGTATCTGTTGGGGTATCTGTTGGGGTATCTGTTGGGGTATCTGTTGGGGTATCTGTTTCGCCACCGTTATTATCCGCACCTTCATCGTTACCGCCACCGTTGTTACCCGCACCTTCATTGTCATTGTCATTGTCATTGTCATTGTCATTGTCATTGTCATTGTCATTGTCATTGTCATTGTCATTGTCATTGTCATTGTTACCGCCACCGTTGTTACCCGCGCCTTCATTGTTACCGTCATCGTCATTTCTACTATCCCTCTGGGCAGTAGCGGCATCAATTGGGTGTAAAGATACAGTTAATAACATCGGTAAATTGAAAACTGAAATACCTGATACAACACTTATAAGTAAGAATATAACAAGTAACGCAGATTTCTTATACACGTAGTGATTATGTGTATTACTCCGATAAATAAGCCTTATGCCCACTTTCCTGAGTTTCGTTTCTGGCCTATCCTTTGTAGGATAAAGAGATAGTATACCTTAAAGGTAGTAACCCTTTGCATTGAGGCGGCAGGTGGAAAATTGGACTTCTAAATCTTAAAAAAGTGAGCATCAACGTGATACTGATTGAGAATAACTAGAACCAAGTACGTTCTTTAGAACAATGACAGACCATAATCAAACGGGTAGGGCAGGTTGCACCATTTGATTGTCCATGTTCTTTGTTGTCGTCATTGACCTTGTACCCATAATTTGCCTGTATGGGCTTCAATAATGTTCTCTGCAATCGGTCCCCTATTTGATGCAAATTTCATAAATAGTCTTAAAATCATTCATAATAAATACAAACCAGGGTATCTGGTGCAAATACGATAGTATCCTATCATTACATTGCTTTTCCTTCTCATTGATATTGCTTCATTTTCATCAACACCGATGATAACACTTGTGATCTCCGCTTCTGTAAGTTTACTAGAATTACGTAACAAGCTAGGAATTGCTTGATACATTCTTCCTTTATCGGCATCTATGGAAATTATCCCATCATCATTTTAATTGAAATGTTCTCTTCTTAGGTTCAAGGAATTGCTCTTAATTCTTGAACCTTGCAAGATCCCTTCAACAACCTTATAGACATAATGCAGTTCTGAAAATTACTCCAAGCATATCCGTCTGTCGTGTGCCTTTTACAAGAATCAGCTGTTAAACCAGTTATGCACGGCACCGGACTTAGCTAATGCTTTAATTGGTTACGCCTTACCTCCATCTTGCTGCTCTTCTACCTCCTTCACATAATTCTTAATATCCTCTTCGGTAAGAGATGTTTCTATCCCAATGTCTTCAATGATTGTCTCTTGCCGCTGTTTGGCTTTATCTATGACTGTATTGATTATTACCTTTTCACGTTCCCTTGCAGATGTCCCGATACTATGCAGAAACTTCGACTCAGACAAAGTCGAGTTTCTTATCATGTTTCTTAGCTCATTGTCATGGGAAACTGAAAGTGCGGATAAGTATAGACCGAAGAGTATCAGGTACGACCCAAGACCATATGATGAGACCGTAGCAAACCCAAAAGGCGGATAGGCGGTACTAACCAGACTTGATTGCGTTGCACTAAAGAATAGCATGAAGCCATATCCGGCCATGAGCAAATGATCTCTAAATAACTCGCTGCTTTTAAAGTTCTCTGACGTAAATTTAAACGCAAGATAAAATAGAATCCCTCCAAAAGTCGAATTCAAAGATGCGAATCCAAAGAAGATCAAAGATTCAAACTCCTCATGCGGCTCATAAATATGGAAATGATAAATTATCAACGTAGAAAAATATGCCACAGGCAAACTGAGCAAGAACCAGTATTTTGCTCGTCCTATTTTATGAGAATAATGATACAGAATAAGTGCAGTCCCGCCCCATTTTAAAAAAAAAGAGGCGATATCACTGTATTGATAGATCTTACCGAGGGTCTTCCAGATAGAGCCCTCTTCTGTTGTGGGAAAGGAAACGTCAGATTCTGGTACAATTCGGCTGGATATTTTTTCACTAAAGAGATGTATCCATATAGGTATGAGTGCAGAAGAAGCAATTACGACTGTTGCAAATGATAATCCGTATAATAAGACAAGTATAGAACTACGATTTGATCGATACCATGATAAAAATATTACTGTAAAGGTTCCCATTAGAGAGATACTTAACATATAGCTTATCATAGTTACCAATACCGAGGATAGTGGCGAATAGCTTTGCGTTAATACTATATCTATCATGACATAGGCAAATAGCAGTATTATAAAATATTGTGAAACCGTTACTGCAATATGCATCGTTCTTATATGCTTTATTTTTCTCCTAATCCCAATACTCCTCCTGCTAACAAAGTTAATGGTAAAGAGTTGGCAAATAATGGTTATGATACCAATAACAAGGAAAAGACTACCTCCACCTCGGGTATACAGGGAGATCCCGAGCAGTCCGCTAAGTTGATTTATCACAGTATCAACTGATAGAACTGCAATCAGCACATAGATAATAATACTAATTCTTTTAATACCTAAATTCGCAGCTTTATGAAACGGTTGAGAGAAAAAATCTATTGTGGAGGTTTTTGACACAAAATAAATCCCAGGGTTAACCCTAAGCTCAGCCAGCCCCACCCAGTAGACCTGATATATTACCTGCCTCGGACTCTGAAACGCCCGACATATTACCGCCCATATCCGTGTAGTTCCCTTCTGTCATGTTACCCCCAGTCATGTTGCTTTGTGCCGACACCGCTGTGACAGATACTGCGGCAATCGCAACAAAAGTAGCAATCACAGTCAATAGCAAGATTTTGATGCTCTCCATAGCATAAATCTTGAGCCCTAATATTTAAACGCACCGTGAATGTGCAATTAGACAAATGGTTATCTGTTCATGGGTAACTTAACCAGCATTCCAGAAAGGAGTCATGGTGATGACTATCCCTCATCAGATCCGATCACGCTAAACCAAAAAATTTCATGCCAGAATGCAAATACACACCACTGCATTTTTGTTGGTCTGTGTGTAGCAGTAAGTGATGTGCTACTTACATTATTTCTGCTCTTGCAGTATCTTACTGCGGCGGCTCTTACCGTTTGCTATAGCTTCAGGATTGTCACCGCTCATTGATTCTTCTGTCGATACGCCTCTAGTTGTAGCTCTCCTTCGTCCATCAATAATGCAGAGCGGCGAATTTTTCGTTGTTGACATTATTATGAGCAACTACCTCTTTTTAGGAATCCCTTGAGCATTATAAAAGAAAATACATATTTTACGAATTTAAGGGATTACCTAAAATAGACACCGCCTTGTATAGATGAAAGTCAGGCTATGATTAATTAATAAAGCTGTAAGTTGGCGCGTAGCGCAGAGAAAATAGACAAGTTCCGGTCTATCAAGATTATGAGAAATCTCGGTGCAAATTCTAACTGATCATAACCAAATTCTAGTATCCCAATTGCCCAGATAATGACTTTATCATTAGCCTCCGCTTCTACTTCTTTGAAATATTCAAGCTAGCTAAATAGTAGTATCTTCCAACCTGTTATGTAACGTGCAGTCTGATATTTGCAATAGAATAGCAAAAAAATTCGTCTACGGCTGTATACGGGTGAGTTCTATTGTGTACAGCTGTATACTGCTGAGTACGGTTGTTTTTACTTATCGCGGCTGTGAAATCGTCGGAGATGGTAGTTTTGATTCTATCGTTCAAGTTATTCAATGGAAAATCACGAGTGATTTATCTTGAACAGATTGAACATCTACCTCGTTTTGAACATTATCTAAAATTTCCTTAGTAGGTCTGTATACGTAGATATCCAGATCTGATAACTTAGCCCTTCCTAAATCTTCGCGAAACAGAAACAAAACTAAAAGTTTCATGCAAAAAACAATCCCACATTAAATGTTTGATGGATTACGCTGAGATCAACTTTTTTTCTTTTTTTTCACTTGCGAGAATGTCCCAGAAAGCTCTTAGTAACTATCCTATGGTTTTGTGCATTTCTACCTCCTGCAAGACTTCAAAAAGGGATTGCTTGATATCCTGTCCTTGAATAGATGATTGTGTGCCCGACTCCAATTCCATTCGCTATTCCTTTCCGACGTTTTCAAGATCGAAAGTCTTCTGTTGAACTCGCTGAATCTGTCTGCAGTCGATAATGGACTTCAACACGACCTCGTACTCCAATCGATGTAATTTATCACCTTCTACTGAGCCGATTTGTGCTTGTCAACTTCCTGCAATACTTCGAGCAGATACTGTTTTATGTCTTGTTGTTGAACCGAGGATTGTATCCCTGACTTCTTTTCCAATTCCAACCTTTGTTCTTTGACCACGTTCTCCAGGGCTGACGCTTTAGACTGTACTTGCTTTTCCATTTGTGCTTGTCCGATAGTATTAAGAAAACCAGAGTCTGCCTTGCTGAGATCCTTGATATATTGTCTAAGTCTGATATCTTGCGAAATGGATATAGCTGTTGAGTAGAGTCCCAAAATGATCATATATGATGATAGCGTCAGCATAGCAAAGCTTACAAATCCATATGGAGGATATGAGGATGCAACTAATACACCTACACCGGCTATAAAATTTAACACAAAACCATATGAGCAAAGTTGAAGGTATTTTGCGACTGATTTGTTAGCTCTCATTGCCTTGGCGATTGTCCAAAATGCAAATCCTAGTAAAACTCCTCCAATGACACCATTAAGGGAAACATACACGTAGTAATTGAAAAAGTCGGCGTCTGATTCAGGGACGTACAGTCCAAATGTGTCTACCAAAGTGCTCGAATAATATACAGTAGGGAGTAGGATTAACGTCCAGAATTTGACTCGACCAATTTTACTTGCGTAATGGTGAAGAATCATAGCTGAACCGGCAAGGAATAAAATAAAAATTCCGGTTGTCCCGATTCTATAAGTATCCCATAATACCGAATTAATAGTCCAGGGCTGGTAAGTATCAGTAGCATATATCACTCCCGAATCTGGCGTTATAAAATCGCTCTTCTCAGCGAGCTTGAATGTATCTGTAATTCCTAAGTAGAGGAAAATGTAAATATTGAATGCGAAGGCAACGGCAAAGATTAGTGCTACGTAAGAAGATCTATTTACTCTGTACCAGCCCAATAGGATTACTAAGGAGATGACACACACAGCCGCGGATGAAGCAGTGATTACCATTGTCGCTAAAGCCAGTAAAAATGTTGAGTATTCTGAAAATGCTAAAATCTGAGTAAGGATTACAATAAGTATGCCAATAAGGGACGATTGAGTCGCTAGAACGATGTAATGTAAAATTCTGAAATAATTAGAACCAGAGATTATCTGAGATGCAATATTCTTGATTAGTCGCATCAATACGAAGGAAAGAAGGATAAATATGGTAGAGAGAGTTATAAACAAAGAAATGCCTAAGAAGGAAGTCGTAAACGGTATCAAAAAATCCGCAACGTTGCTAATAGATACATCGACACTGAATAGGATTGTAGCGGTAGCAAAAATAGCCGCAAAAACTAACCTATTCATGAATCAATTATTACTTATTCATTAGCTACGGCTTCTGCCAGATATCTGACCAGATTCATCACCAGAGTTATCTGGTAATCCTGCTGCTGTAGAGTTATATGTTCCGCTACTATTTGTACCTGAACTTTGGTTTGCTGTGAGGGTAGTGTTTTCTTGTGCAAGTGAATTGCCAATGTTGAATGTGAAGAAAATACTTACCAAAGCCAACGTCATGGCCAAGGTTAATGCTTTCATATGTTTCATTTTAGTTCTTTCACTCTTAACTATAAAAGTGGTGCTTATTAAGATCTTCCCCCAGACCCATGCTTTCAACTGCAGTCTCCGTTGTGGCGTCGCAAAAGTCGGGATTATGTCCGCCTAAACTCTTTTCCTCACTTTAATCATATATCGATCTGATTGTGAATAACCCTTAGTCTTCTTGTAGACAGTCTGGTAAGATGAACCATTTGTGCCAATTCGGTTTGTTTCTTTTCATCATTAAGTGGGACTAACTCATCAGCAGCTGAAGGACTTAGTTCATGTTGCTTTAGGGCCTGCT
>JAATVR010000496.1 GCA_014523665.1 Nitrososphaerales archaeon TH526 | reverse complement strand
CAGGTTTAGAAGATAAGAACGCCCTAGATGAATCTGAGGACTTTTTACATTTGATGAGAAAAATTTCTACAAGATATGTAGGCTCAGAAAAGGCAGATCGATATGCCACAAGGAATACTACTGAAGGAGGAGCATTATATCGTATGAAGCCCAGACGAATAGTTTCCGAGAAAGTTGTTGCAGACTGGTGATTTGCAAGAAACCATGAATATGTCTTCAAACCATTGGATATCTTCGGTCACTTTGTCCAGGAACTGCAAGGCATATTCGTCTACGAAGCCTCCATGAAGATCTAGAAAGTCGAGGAACATCTTCAATCGGCGAGGATATTGTCTTCTTGTTTCTTGACCTGCCCAGCCTGGGTTTGGACAGCGCTCTAGACTTTGAGGAAATATAGCGAGAAACAGACAATTGAGCAACCTGATGAAGAACGGGTATTACATCGCAAATTTGGGCGGGGTCGGAATCACTACAAGTTTGGAGTCGATACAGGATTTTGTGAATCATTCATTAAGATCATAAGGACCGAAGGTCACATCCCGATCACGTATATGTAATCTTATATTATACCTCCATTATAATAAGGACATGTCCAAGATGCTAGCGTTGATATGTTCTGTTATCACTGGAAGAGCAATAATGTATCCCAATAATATCCTTAGCGAAGATGCAGGTAGAAATTAATCAATTCAAAATAGAAATCCGGACCAGTTTGGTCGTTACCTCATTTAGTAGTAGCACTTAAAGGGACCAACTTTTTTTCATGGGTTGATCATCCCGTCCTCTCTCTGTCCTTTATCCCTTTGACCTCTTCCATTACCTCTGCTAAATATTTCTTAACATCTTCGTCATTGATTGATGATTCTATTCCAGTTTCCTTTATCATGTTAGATTGTTGCTCTCTTGTAATTCTTATAACCCTATTCTCTATTTCCTGCTCCATCTCAGCTGTCCCGATGCTATGAAGTAGATTTGCCTGTTTCTCTACCGAGCTACGGATTGATTTGCGCAATGATATATCATGCGATACTGAAATCGCCGAAGAATAAATCCCTATCAAGATTAAATATGCTGACAACCCAACAAGGGAAACCGTTGCAAGTCCAAACGGTGGGTAATGACCGCCCGTAGCCATAAGTAATATCCCCTGATTTGTAAGGAAGAGTAGAATAAGGCCATAAGCAGAGATAGTCATATAGGTTCGTACAATGGTGCCGCGTGCTAATGTTCTTCCAGCAGTCCAAAACGCGATAGCAAACAAAACCCCGCCTGTCAGATTACTGAGAGCGAAAACGAGGGTGAAGAATATGCCAAAGAATGTGGGATTGGAGATGAGCATCGGGGCAAATAGATTTAGAAATAGAGCAGGATATTGAGTTAGAAAATATACCAGAGGAAGACAGATAATAATCCAATATCTAATTCCTCTTAGCTTTTGAAAATAATAACGGAGCAGAAGCGCTGTCGCCGTCCACAATAGTACAAATGCGATAATGGACGATATAACATATAGATCACTGATGAGGCTTGCTACCGAACCTTTAACGACAAACCTAGCGATCCCAGCAATTTGCTCTCCAACTTGCGCGGGCATAGTTATAGAAGTCAAACCCGTTAAAACTAGAGTAAAAACTGAGGTCAGTGAGATCATGACAGTCGAGAAACCATACAATAAAACTATCAGGTTTTTATTTGAACTAAACCATGAGAAGAACCGCTGGGAAAGTAAAGCCATTACAGCTAATAAAAGTAAATAACTAAGGGCTGTGGCTATGGTGAGGAAGACCGTACTATATTGAGATAAAACCAGTATTTGGAGTATGATTACTACAAAAATCCCTGTAAGAACGTATTGCGCCAACGTCACTACTCTATTTATATAGTTTAAGTAGAGAGAGCGGTGAAGTCCAATCTTCTTGCTTTCTAGTTTAGCATATTTTAAAATGAAAATCTGTCCAATCGTGTATGCTATTCCGATGACAACAAAGATTGTAATGTTCCCATTCTGTCCAGGAGGAAAGCGAATGAGTTCAGAAATTCGAATGAGAGAGGTATCCACTAGTATTATAATTATGAGAACAATCAGCACCAATAACGTAACCCTATGATTGTATATCCTCCCCGAACGCATGTAGCAGTTACCTTTACTACTAGCCGCAGGTTATTATTATTATTGAGTCCTTGTTCAAGAGTTATGAAACAATGCGGAGGCTAAAACGAGGAAAGTCTCTAATAGTAAAATTAAAATTTTATAATCTAGATTATTTTCATATATTACTACCACATGAAGTTTAAACGAAAAGGTTCATCACAAATTCGGGGAATCATTTTAGCTGCAGTAATCATTGGTGCTTTCTCTCCTAGTGCATATGAGTTGTCTAAAGCGCAAGAAGAGAATCTGTTCACTACCGATTCCAACCCGTTTGGTATTACGTATGGTAATTGGACAGCTAAATGGTGGCAATGGGCGTTGTCAATACCACAAGACGTTAATCCGGTTGGTGATCCCACAGGAAGATATTGTGGGCAAAATCAGGAAGGTCCTGTCTGGTTCCTGGCTGGAACGTTTGGAGGTTCGGCGGAACGTACTTGCACTATTCCTGAAGGAAAAGCTCTCCTCTTTGCCCCTGTTAACGTAGAATGTTCCTTTGCTGAATTTCCTGATCTTAAATCTGAGGCAGACCTAAGAGAATGCGCCAAATCTGGTCAAGACCTCGTCACCGTGCTCGACGTTAGTGTTGATGGAGTAAAGTTAGAGAATTTACAGGATTACCGAGTCCAATCTCCATTGTTCAATCTCACATTGCCCGAGAGTAATGTCTTTGGTCTCCCTGCCACCACTACCGAGGCTGTGTCAGATGGGAACTGGGTATTTTTGAAGCCTCTACCTCCAGGGAACCATACGATCCACTCTAAGGGGGTCAGCGTGGACTTCACAGCTACTGGGACCTCACCTGCTTTCGTCTCCGATGTAATATACCGCATGACGGTAGGTTAGCTTAAACAAATCCATAGCCTATCAGTAGAATAAGTATAGATACTTAAGCAGGTGACTACTAAGAGAAGTATAGTTATTTACAAGAGTCTATGCTGTCACCTGATAACGTACTAGGCAATGGATCCGGTTCCCGGCAGGACCGGCACTGCCTCCATATGTTATGCTATGAACTCCTGATCCGTCCGGAAACGCATCCAGCAGAACAAAGTAACCTATGCATCGCATCCTAGTTGGTCCAGGCGGTATTTCCAAAATATTGTTATTTACAACTACCATATCACCAGCGTTTGACTCCACATAGTATTTGTCTGCGTTCTGCGGCGTCAGTATGTACTCATTGTCAACATTTAAAAAAAGGACCTGTGGATTGATTAAATCATGTTCAGCCTTAAACAGCAGTTGGTTGTCATCAAACCCAGGATTCTCCGCCCTAGAAGCCTCTGAAGTCAACACAGGAATCATTATTTGTTTCGCCTTATCCGCTGGCTTCACATCATATGCGCGAGCCAAATCTGTCCCTGTTTCTATTGTGCAGATTTGACAGAAGAAAGACTTGTTCTGCATCTGATGAATATCTCCTCCTTTGGCCGGGTGTTTTCCGGAAGGAAGATTTGGTATAGATAAAACCCACGACCACCATTCAAAGATATCTTGAGGGTTCCCAACAGGATTCGCCGTAGTCCATTCCTCCTATTATTCT
>JAATVR010000495.1 GCA_014523665.1 Nitrososphaerales archaeon TH526 | reverse complement strand
GAATTATGGCCACTCTATTTGTAATATTATACTTTTCAAGAAAGCAAATGCAGAGTCTCTCAGTTGACATTCAAACAAAGGTTCTCAATGACTTGGATGAAAAGGTTCGCAAGATGGTAGAAATCATAGTTGAAAAACCATCGATGCAAAAAGTCTTATATAAAGAACTTGAACGGCCATCAGATGAGCTAGCATTTGCGTATTATATCTTGTTTATTTGTTCTCATGCATATGCGATGCATCGAAGAAAAGTGCTTAGTGGAGATGAATGGACAGGATGATTGCAATGGATAAGGAACTGCTTTAAGTATGGAACTTTGGGTGAACAATGGAAACAAATACATTCAGAGAGATGGTTCAATCCTGATTTTGAGAATTTCATAAACAAAGAAATAGCGCCGAAACCAGAGTCTGAATCGATATAATCAATGCCAAAACTTCAGAGATAATCTAAAACTATCAAAGCAGTCGTCAAATGAAGTTGCATCTTTATCAAGCATCCCTTCACCATTTTCCACAGCCGTCCTTAATGCGGTGATTAGTTTATTGAATCTAGGATGAATATCCATAGGCCTGTTTTGGTACCTTGAAGATTAATAAGGCGCTTACAATTTTCATACAGTTCTTCCCTTAGCTCTTCTTCTAAGTCCGAATTATGATTCTTTTTTGCCCACCTTATCCGTTTATTTAAAAATTTTATTTTAGAATCTATTGGCTTCAGAGTGTTACTGTCAACAAGTATCCCCTTTTGTCTTATTAGAACTTTAGGAGACATTGAACCAATGTACCAAACTGAACCATCTGGAAAATATTGCAGATCCTCAGTTACTGCATATGTCTTACCTTCACTTGTAGGACATAAGATCATAAGGTTCTGTGGGTTTGCTGTGTCCTTGCTTAGTCCTGTATAATAGATTTGTCTAACAAGAGAATCTTCCTGTTTGACTGTCTTCTTAATGGCTCTTATTGTAAATTCTGCATAGTCTCTGTCAGGTATATGTGGTTCAAGTTCTGCTTTGGGGTCAATAAGAGAATGAATTTGGAGGTTCTTTGTTTCTAAATGGATATTCTGTTTATCCGTAGTTGATTTTTGGTTTTGTTCTTGCGCCGCAAGATGTCGCTCTTGCCCTGTATTCAATAGCTCATCCTTCTTTCTTCTATTTTTCTTACCTTTCTTATTCATGGTATCTTGAACTTTACTATGGTCATGAACGTAACCATATACCGCACCAGACATTTCCTCTATTATCTTATCGATGGATGGACTCGTTTGATCAACAGTCAGGTCTTCTGCCATTACTTGTCAATCCTCACATTCAAAGATTCTGCAATGCTTTGGGTATAATATCGAGGAAAAAATTTTGTGAAAAGCCTTCGTCCTGCTAGTAGAAAGATATCCTCGCGTGTTTTTTGATCGAATGAATGTATATATCTTAATATTCTTGGACTTAAGTCACTTAGATAGATTGCGAATTCAGGAGTAGGTTTATAGACTGGAACCCTAGGTGCAAGATAAACCATCTGTTGGGAATATTTTGGAATCGTAAATCTTTTGGATTCATTTTCGATGACAATTTCAATAATTGCTAGCCGTTGAACGACCATATCCACGGCCTTACACATGCTCCACAAGCTAGTCGTTATGTTATCGGCAGTCAATAGATACCGGTTCATAACGGAAGTTTATCATCTCCTCCTCTTCTTCATTTAGATTCGCCATGCCAAGATATCTTCCTGGCAAGGTCGTCATTATCTATGTTGTATGGTACTTCAGGATCTCTTAGAGGGCAATCTGTATCAGTAGCAAAAGTCTCATGAAGATATTTCTTAAGCCATGCATCATGTAGCTTCTGTGATTTACTCTGGTCTGACATGATCAATTCAGAGATATTGCTAAATCCTTCTTCTACAGGTTTTTGGAAATCTTTATCTTTATCTAAAGCATCGTTATAAGTCGTAGTCAAAGCTCTAATTCTCCTGAGGCTGAGTCGCGTGTATTGTGGCGATTTTGGGCGTCCAAACCCAGATCGCTAGAATCACCATCCTTACATTTGCTGCACTTACATACGATTCTATGCTTTATACACTCATTTTTCCATGTACCAGGACACTCCTTGCAATTTGGAATGCAGCCTTTGATAATAAAATCTGGTAGCAGTGAGAGATCTGCTTCCATAATTCAGTTAACAGTCTCCTTGGTTTTGTAAAAATCTTCTATTAGGCGGAGGATATACCTGCTGCGTGATATGTCTCTTCGTTCGTCATCTATTCTACATACAATGTCTTTTGGAAGTGAAATTCCAACTTGTTTAACGCGCATATAAACAAGTTTCAGAAACTAATTAATATATGATAATCTGAAGTACTTCAGATTCGATTCGATGAGGTCTTATGACAGTAATCTAGATAGAGCAATCCTTAAGATTGTTCATGAGAGCAAAAATGGAGAAATCTCTTCTGGTGAACTTAAAAGAAAAGTAGAAGAGTGCTGTAGAAACGGAAAAAATATTTCAAGTGCTCTTTTTAGTTTTCACCTAAAAGAAATGCTGATCTTCGACCGGAAACATTCAAGATATCTAGTAAGCCCAGTCCTTCGGAAACGAGATTACGGAAGAGGCAGAAATATCTTTTATTCATTAACATATAACGCTAGAATAAGGCTGAATCTCAAGCTCCCTATCCTTAGTGAGGATAGTGGGAGAGAAAAAGCCTACCAGTTATTCTTAAATTTTATGGCTTTTCAAAATGTGCCTGCTAACAACAATAAATCTGTGATCTTTAGTAGTGAGAAAGAGTTTGAATACTTTTTATCCAAAATTCATATATCAAGAAAGGAACTGAAGCAAACCGTAGTTAAGAGTAAGATTATTGCGAAGCAAATTGGCATCTCCAAGAACGAGCAAAAGAAGATAAAG
>JAATVR010000494.1 GCA_014523665.1 Nitrososphaerales archaeon TH526 | reverse complement strand
GCAGCTGTAGCTCAATTGTCTCATTATAGCCGTCTACCTATCTCTAATACCGTTTTATAATTTGTAGTATAATACGCTGCTAACAGGTGGAGCTTTAAATCACTCATAAAGTCCACACTGTTCAATCAATGCGATACGGGGTAGGCGACCAAAATCGGTACCTTTTGATACCGATCACATTTTCTTCACTAGTATTTATTTCGGAGATAACCTCGTCATTTGTTATTCTATACAGTGTTGTATTGCGCAGCCGCTGCTGGCTCAACTACGTCAGCCGCAACAGCAGCCGGCAGAGATCCGGGCGCAGCAGCAGCTGCGGCAAGCGGCGCCGAAGCTTCCTCGGCAGCAGTATCCTCTTCAGAATCAACATGCTATTTAGGCACTGTACCAGATAATTACTGCCCTACGGAAATACTGGATTAAGTTGATGATTTCACACCAGGGCTGGTTAATAGTTTATATTGTTTTTACGGTACTATTTTGCAGCTTGTCATATCTAAGTTTCATTACCAACAAACTTACGTTTAGAACAAATCCTGTTGCAATAGCTCCGTAAGACCGTTTCAGTCTAACTTATTGTATCTGCCACTAACTCAATTAGACTATTTATGAAAATTGGTTTTTCTATGTATTTTGCTATGTATTTGTTCTCTTCCAAATCTTTCACAAGCTCGACATCTAAATCATAAGCGGATATTAGAATTATTTTTGTTCCGTTATACTCAACAACAGAATCGCCAAACATACCACCCAATCTGTAATCTAATAATATGAGATGTATTTTGTTACCCTGGTTCTTTTCATCTATGTATTTATCAATACAATCCTCGCCAGAATCAACCAGAATTACATTGTATTTTATGTTCAGGGCCAATCCAAATAATTCGAGCAAATCTCGCTCGTCATCGCATATCATTACAGTTTTTTTGCCAGGATCAAAATGACTCGCAAGATTATTTAATACTGTTGTAAAATTATTCAGTCGAATATAAAAGACTTTAAAAAATACACCGAGATTTGCTACATCAGAGCTCAGAATTTATAATAAATGATCATTCTCTCAGCAATTCATAGCCTCTTTAAAAAACAAAGCTGAGATGATAATACATAAAAACTATAGCTGCGACTAAAGACTTTTAGGAATGTGAAAAGAAATGGCCAGACTAAATATAGTGTATGACTTGCTGCAAACAACCAAGATCTCTTCGAATACTATTGAAGATAATAAGAATTCGCAGCCTATCGATAAGATCTATTTTGTAATATGTAATTCCTGTTACTGGTGTGCATCTTATTTTGGTATTGATGATTTAGAGTCTTTATCTGGGTCATCATCGCATGTTCTAGATTGTCACATTTGTAATTCTCAAAATACTGAACTAATACCAATCTCCACTGACGAGTCATTTAGAATTGAATATAGACAAACTATAGGTATGGAAATGGAGTTTTATAGGGGTAATAATATTGTTAATAGATAACAGTTTGCTAATGAGAATGAAGCTTCACGTTCACTATCGGAGTAACACAAATACTATCTATAGATCCATCTTATCATAAATAACAGCTAAATAATATGATGTTTGAGTGCACAATATTTATGATAATAATGTCTTGGTTTCCCACTGCTTACAACAGCATGATCACATGTGATTTTGCCTCTACATGAGACGCAAAGTCCATTCTGTTTCATTTCTATCATTCTGAGTGTGCGAGTCATATTTTCGTTGGGATTAATGATTAGTGGTAGAACCAGATCATAACTACAAAGAGTATGCAATTGAGACTTGTTATATACTAAATTAGAGTATATACATAATATATCTTGAGCAGGCTTCAAACTATAAGCCAGACTCAGTAAATTAATCCCAATAAAAGTCTGGTCCATTGTAACTTGAAATCTGATTACATTGTGGGCAGTTCTCCATTATATCTTCATGAGATTCTGATGTAACAGTCTTTTCATCTAAAGTTTGTAACACCTTTGATTGGTATTCATGTCCACAGTTATTACATGTGACCATTACAACTATTGTAGTTCAAGTCTTGACCGTTAGCTCTTATATTGTTATCATTGAAAACGTAACAATAACTCAATCTTTGGGATCGTTTAGATGGTATTTTTGCCCGCGTTATTGACGTACTATCATATTGAGCAAATTATCACAATATACTAATTCTGTGTTAGAAAGAGTTAAAAATCATGCACCGAGTCTTAGCATATTAGTGCATTGACAGGACGGTCAGGGGGTTTTCCAGCTAGATTTTACCCCTGGCCCTCTATGGCTTAGCGCATAGCTAAATATTCCTCTTCTGACCATTCTCTTTTGAATGGCATTACCTTGTACGTTGAGGGGGTAGAGGGGCTTAATTCACGCCATCCTAGCAGTAGGTAGTAGGCCAGTAAATGAAGCCGGCAGATATGATCTGAACTACCACCTACATTGAGTGATTTGGCTCGCGCATAAAATACAGTCGAATTCTTTAACCTTTTCTAACATAGAATGAGAATATTATGACAAGGCAAATAGTAGGTAGGTAGTGGTTACATATTTAAATCGGTATAACGTAGTGACTAAAATCAGTTTTCCAAAACTGAATAATTTCACTCAGGGGTTGGTTGTTGATACCCTCCGACCCCTGTTTTATAAAGCTAAAACAGTCATACGATGCGACCAAGATGGTGGCAAGCCGGGAATGAATAGAACGAAAGACCCCGATCTACTACCGTATTGCTCAAATATCATTATGAAAAATATTTATAGCACAGAATTTATAATAATATAATCATTTCCTCAAGAATTTATAGCTTCTCTCTGATTTGGCTCAGAATAGTTGATATGACAATGTATAAATGCTCAAGATGAGATAATACTATTTTAGAGATGTAATGAAAAAGACTAGACTTAGTATGGCGTACGACTTGCCACTGAAAAAAATCAAGCTCTCTCCTATTACCATAGAAAACAATAAAATATTGCAGCCTATCGATAAAATCTATTTTGTGATTTGTAATTCCTGTTACTGGTGTGCATCTTATTTTGGTATTGATGATTTAGAGTCTTTATCTGGGTCATCATCACGTGTCCTCAATTGTCCTATTTGTAATTCACATAACACTGAACTGATGCCTATTGCAACTGATGAATCATTTAGAATAGAGTATAGCCTAACAAGAGGGATGGAGATTGAATTCTATAAGAGTAATAAAGTTGTGTCTAGACAGGAATCTGTTAATGCCTTAGTGAGACCTGGATAGTAAAATTGGAAAGAATAATTATGATATTAAGTCTGACT
>JAATVR010000493.1 GCA_014523665.1 Nitrososphaerales archaeon TH526 | reverse complement strand
TTCTAGTCATGATATCAAGGGAAAGACTTAACAAAAATTTAAGTATGTACACTATACAGAAGTCCTAAAGCTTGGTTGTAAGCCCCGAAATTTTTCACATAATTGTCGAATACATAGTCCTCATCATAGAAATAATAGTTGTAATTCTCGTAGCTGCGATTGTTATTATTACACTAGCCAATTTGATCAAGTTGCTTCTCTCTAAAATAAGGAAGGAGCAGCGGCAGGTATATGTTCATAAAATTGTCGCAAGAATGTTAAGGGGCCTTCTCATTGCCCTAGATTTCTTGATCGCCGCTGATTTACTCCAGACTGTTCTAGATCCGACACTGGAAGAAACTGCAGTGTTCGCACTGATAGTAGTTTTAAGAATTTTATTAAGCTGGTCCCTCTCAAAAGAAATAGAGATGGGTGTTAAGGAGGAATCGAATACAAATAAAAGAGATATTTGAATAGTTCTTTTAGAAATGTATTTTCACTATAGCTCTAGACAACGATAAACCACAAATTGGATTGGATTGGATAGGGGACAGGGTATTAAACCTAACGTGTGTAAATGTTTTCTGCTTATGAGTCTGCAGAATTCGTTCTCCCATACAGAAGGCATTTGATTGGTAATACCATCCTATCATCTAGTCAACTTAGAGATAAATAATCAAATTTCGTTCTCAAAGGTCCTAAATGCAATATTGATAGAATCCTTCTCACTTATTTTCTGTGGTTTTGTCAGGTTGATTCCGCATGTACTCTTCAAAATCATTGAGAGCACTATTGTATCCTCGCTCAAGCAAACGTTTTATAGTTTCGGAAGAAAAATCAAATGTCTTGTTAGAAATAGTGTCAGCATCGTTCTCCCTGTTTACGCGTATTATTTCATCTATCTGAAATCGTCCTTCAAGTATGTCCTGGAATCTCCTTGGTTTCAAAAATTGACCATGGAAATTTGTTCTCCTATTCAAGAGATCGGTGATAAGGTTCCTTTCCACTCCGTGTTCCTCTACGATCTTTAATAGCTCTTTTATCATGTCAACATAATCAGATATCAACAAGAGCGCGGTCTCCTCTTGATGCGTCCTATCTGAAAAAGTTATATCATTATTCCTGTTGATAACACCGTCCCTATCAGAAGGAATCTCTGTTTGTTTTTTAGGATGCAAATTGATTACGCAGATACCTAATCGAGGAACATTATCCTTTACTCCTCTCACCCTCCACCAGTATTGCCTATGGAATAAAACTAATTGCATTAGCGGGGTATTGGTCATAAGTCCCCCATCCCAAAAATAACGCATGCTTTTCCTGTAACCGCTGGCGTTCACGGTACCAGGAGTCTTAGCGTCTACCTGTCGACTGCTAGTTGGTTCAGAGAAATAGCTTTCAACTTCTATTTTAGCAAAATCAAAATTGACTGGATATGAACCACTTGCCATCACTTGATCTGCTGTGATCCCCTCGTCATAGCGGGCTACATATTCAAATCCGATTTCCTTATTATTGTGACTGAGGAATCTCCCGTATTCTGTTTTTCGTGTTCCGTCCTCTTTAGGATAGCTATCGAATGTAACGGGGATACCATCTGCTACGTCGACTGCTACCAGCAAAAGTCTTGGCTGAGCGTCTTCCTTGGTAGTAGCTATTGGAAATTTTGCAAAACGCTCTAGACTCCGTCTTAGAGGTTCGTTACTATAACGATACCAAGTATTGTCCGAATCGTAAAATTTACTGTCACTTGTAGGTCTATGAGGATAAAAGACATTTGGTACTCCAAATATTGCAAACTCTTTAGCCGAAAAGTACCTTCTTGCGGCTTCTCCAGTCGCAATCTCTCTATTAATTGCATGCCAATAATCCCACCAAGGCTTAAAAAAGGGATTTGTTTCCACCATTGATTCTTTGGAAAGGTAGTTCCAGAATTCAACAAGCCTCTCGGCTGATCCCTCGTAAGTCTGATTCTCTACGACATAACTCACAAGAACAGCAGCATTGATAGCACCAATTGAAGTGCCTGCAACTATATCAAATGTAGATCTTCCTTTTCTTCCTTCCTTAATGTCTTTTTCAGAGAGACGTTCATAAAGAGCCCTGTACGCTCCAGCCTCGTAGGCACCAAGAGATCCACCACCTTGAAGTACTATCGCCCTTTCCTTCTCTGGTATATCCATTTTCTTACTCATTTGTTATGTCTACCAATAGTGCTAGAAGCGAATTAAGGTAAAAATCTTGTGATGAGTGGATGAGAACGCGAAGCATGAGACTGATAATAAATGCACCTTAGACGAAAAAGAGAAGAATTAACAAGTTATAGGTTCAAGGTCCCAAGACTTAACAATAGTCTACATTCGTTTTTTTATGAAGTACAGCGTATGTACAATCCACAGACAGGACACATTCCAGGTTACAAGTTTGTCATCTACACAATCAATAAAAAAAATTCCTTAGCTAGTATTTGGAACCTGCGGAATCTAGCTTGGCAGATTTTATCTGTTTTCTTTTTTAGTTTTTACCCGTTCTCTGGCTTTCTTTATGACTTCTGCAGTCTGAGGAGCTGCTTCTTTCATATCCTCCACGGTTTGTCTGAACGATTCTGCTGCTTCATTTGCTGCTGCAACGGTTTCGTCTAATGTCTTGGCAGTGTCCTTGATCATTCCCCTTTCCTTGAGATCTCTTGATATTTTACTAATTTCTATTGTGGTATCTCTCATTGTAATAGTCGCTTCATGGACGGCTGCAATCAATTCATCAATCGCTCCGCTCTCACGCAAAGCTCGTACGGTATCCCTTATACTTGCAGAAATATCCCTTATTGTGCTTGCGACATTCTTTATTGAATCTATCTTTTGTTGGATATTTGGATCCACTGCTGACGTTGTAGTTGTCGTAGTTGTCTCAGTCGTTTCAGCTTCTGCTGTTTCTGCTACTTCTGCTGTTTCTGCTACTTCTGCTGTTTCGGTTGTCGAATCAGTCATTTCTGTAGAGCTAGTCGTGTCACTCGTGCCAGCTACATCACTTGGTCTCGTAGTGCCTTTAGGATAAGTCATTTCTGATCTTATTAGAGCTTTAACATTTATATAAGATATATCCTCGAACACATATTGGATTTCAGTTACTTCATGGATATTGTTGAATTAGGACCGAATTTCAATGATTTTAACCGGAATAACGCATAATGATAAATTGAAAATTCATTAAATCAGGATTCCTTAATGTAACTCCAGAATGACAAGATACTTACTCGCATTCTAGCGAGCCCATCGTTTCGGAACAACTTGTCAACAGAAAAGAGCATATCTCCATGCTCATCTTCGAAGACAAAGCCGGATAGACGAGGTTGGTGAAGACCGGACTTGGATGTTCCGGGCCTAGACCTTGTTAAGTGGATCCTTGCAATTTCTTAAGATGTTTGAGATAGGTTGAGGCAATCTGAGTCATAGATGATTCCTCAGGAAAGTCCGCCAATTATATCTAATCTGCCGCAATCTTGCATTAGCCGAACGTCTACATATACATATAAGACTCATGATCACGTACAACAAATTTAAATAGAATGATTATTATTTTGTAATACTGATGACTTATCATGTTTGGCGAAATAAATCTTGTATTGTCTATGGGAATCAAATTAGAATTTGGACAGTGACCGCGTCCATTACAATTTCACTATTGTTCATAATCCTGACAGCTGTTGAGGGTGTTACCGCACAATCGGCAGTTACTACTGATGATGAGTTTCTAAGTAAGTTTGTAGGATTGACAAATAAGTCTGGTGCCTTAACAAATTCATATCAGCAGGAAATTGGAAAATGGGAAAATAATCAATATAGCAATACTACAATCATGGTGATAACTAATGATACCATATTACAAATAAATGATCTGATTGACGAAACAAATAATCTACAAATACCAGAAAAATTTAAGGATGGGATTTCACTGTACACAAAAAGCTTGGAAGCGGAGCGGGACAGTTATAAACTGTTCGGTGACTTTATCAAGACAGGAAATCCTGCGTTAAACGAGACATCAACGGATCTTCTAACTGATTCACTGAAATATGAAATCGAAGCATTTAAAGCGATTCAAACTCCGCAATAGTAATATTAATATCAAGACACTGGAACTGCCAATCTAATTTTCAAGTAATAAAATGAGGGGGAGATGATCTCTGTTTTAGGGATAAGTTTTTTGACCATAGCATCGCCATCTACCCCTATTTCCGTATTATAGTGTATGAGCAATTCTTCTTTCTGGTTTATCTGATCGTTGATTATAACACCTTTGATCCCTGCACCATCTTTTGAGTAAGTTTATGCGATCATTACTCTTAAACTGTGCTTATTTTATCCATAGTCTTTTTCTATATGCGATGTAATCGTTAAAAGTTCAAATATAAAACAATTCTTGTAACCACTGGTGTGAAAGTTAGATCGGTGTCTATAGATAAAGTCAAGGTTATAAATGCCCAGTTACGTCCAGAAACTTTGCACGAAGATGTAAGACAATACGGGATGAACAATTATACAACGGTAACAACTAGTGTAGTTAAGGTCATTTGAACAGTCATGAATCAAAAGAAGGAATAAGAAATGACATTTGAAGGCCATGAAATTAGACACCAGGCCAGTATCGGTATTAAACTTGTGCTGATTGGAGGTATTTTTTTTGTCGCATCATTCATTGCACAAGCGAGCCAGCCTGGTTTAGGATTCGGAGAACAGAGTCTGTTGTCTCTGGTTATCATGGTAAGTGTGCCCATTTGGGTCATTGGGGGAGTATGCCTTGGAGTGGCTGCAGATAATTGGTTAGTAATTAGAGGTCGCGGCGCAGTGCATTAAATGCAAAATGTAGATTCTCAAATAGTAGATATGTAAACCTAATTATGTCTTGGCAGGAAAGTTTGATATTATTTGTGCCAAATATATTAAAACCTCAAAAACAAGCCTTTAGGATAGGATATCAATAGCCAGTAATAATGGAGGTATAAGAGTGATTTAAATTCGAGCATTGAAACACCTGATAGAACTAGTGAGCTCTATCAGAGGTAGCACAGAAAGTGGGCTCAATGATTACATAACAAAAGATCTCGAGAAATACGAAGCTGAAATAAGACAATTGAAAATTATATATGAAGAAGGGAGTCGCCCACCAAATACTACCTTACTTTGCAAGGCACTCAAATCATATATAGACCACTTAGAGAAATCTAAGGTTAATGTCTCGAATAGATTAGGTGTTGCAAAACCACAGTTTGCACTCCTTAATAATGAAATCCAATCCATAGAAGCTGAAATAGGCAGAGTGTGTGTGAGTAATATCACATACAATTCAACATTGACACATATTGGCCTCACTGTTAAAGATTTCTTTTGGGTCCTGATTCTCTCCTTATGTGTAGCTGAATTGTAAAATTGGTAAACATTTTCATGCTCATGCTCATGCTCATATTTGTACTTTTGGAATGTGGAATTAACACAACATATAAAATTCAAGGTAAAATCAAAATAAGTTTGAAGATGCAATGTGGTTCCTATTACGCTTGCACTGCCTAAATTTTTTAGAACACAAGGA
>JAATVR010000492.1 GCA_014523665.1 Nitrososphaerales archaeon TH526 | reverse complement strand
TCTTTTACTTCTGTATTCCATAACAAAATCGAATAGAACAAGAAGACTAGATATTTATGAGAACCTTCTATTATTACTATTAGTTATGTTAGTATCTATTAAATTAATGTATCTAGTTATCGCTTCAAGTATAACTATGTGATCTTAGAAGTATTCATTTTACTAGAAGAATGAACTCAATATTCAGAGATTTCCTTGATTAAATTTAGATACTGCAATCCCAGACGCGCGCACATAATAAATGTTCTAATGCCAGAACTGTAGAGATAAACGAAAACTATCGAATAAATCATCATGTGAAGTAGCATCTTTATCCAACATTCCCTCACCATTCTCAACTGCAGTCCTCAACGAAATACAACCTATAGATGATAAATCAGATTTAAGTAGGAAACATAATCCACCAAATCCAAATAAATCAATTTTCCCGCTTTGTGCTGCTAAAGAGCAATGGTGAGCAATAAAGGTATGAAACGATCCACTGTAGGATTGTTGCTGATATTAGCGGGAATGTGTCCAATTATAGTTTTCAATGTTCTTGCGCAAATCCCTATTTCTGTTCTAGCATCATCAAATATGACTTCAAATTTTTCAACCACTCCTCAAAACATAATTAGACTGGGATCGATTAACGAAACTGCTACAATAGTAACACCTGAGGAAAACGTCACAAAAAACCCAATGAATTCTACGACACCACCTTCTGCCATTCAACATCGAGCACAACCAGAACTAAAATCTGAGATACTAACAGAATCGCAGCAGGTACAACAACAATACAACCCTCCAGTACGGGTAATAAGCCAATATGCTTACGTCACGCCTATGACTCAATATGGAGGAGGGGGCGATCTACATATAGTAGGTGAAGTTATTAACGAATCTGATAATCTAGTTGGAGGTGTTACAATTGTTGCGACTCTATACGACGCTAATAATCAGGTCGTGGGGACAGGTTCTGGACATGCTCAGATTGATCCCCTCTATCCACAACAGAAATCGCCTTTTGAAATTGTTGTATACAAAGGGAATTCCCCCGTAAACTTAATGAGTGCGTACTCTCTGGCAGTTGACTGGCGATAGTAGTACAGGGTAACCCAAAACCTCACCTTGTGGTATTAATCTACTGTGATGAGCCTTTGTCAATTTTGACAGTACTGGCATTAGAAGTTAATGCTATGTCGACTTTAATTGCGACCGTTATACACCATTCCTCCCCAGGATGTGAAACAGAACGAACAGTCGGTTGGCATCGGTCTCTTATGAGAGTTGGTTCCAAACTCAGGTCTGTTACTTATCTAATTTCCATTCGTCTGACATTAATTCCCTTCTTAACAAAACAAACAGTTTCTGCAACGGATGGATCTTGACATCAATGTGCTCCTGTAACTTCTGTAAGAGTAATAGATTTGTCTCAGATTCTAAACTTCCTTATTTCTTCCTGTATATCGCTAAGGTACTGATCAAATGAAAAGCAGGAATACCCACTAGCAAGATAAAGGATGTGATTTTGCTAAAATGCTGTCTCCCTTGCCTCAAACCATCGTCCGTCTGGTAACGTGACTACTATATTCGCATTGTACGTATCGCAGTCCATCTCTGGGTCGTCCATCTGCCAGGCATATGCAACAATTGGCTGTCCAGTCAGGACCAATTGATATGTCTTGAAGTCAGAGGCAGTAATGTCAACTTCTCCCTGCACTCCGCATATATTATACGAGAGATGCGCATCGCTTGCAGCCTGACCATTTTCGCTGTCGACCAGGCTGAACCGCGTCGTGTAAAGCGAGCCGTCATGTAGTACGACAAACTGCTTGATTCCTGTGATTGCCGAAATATCGTGATTGACAATAGGACCGGAGAAAATTGCCCCGAGAAATATTATCCCTATGAATCCGAATACGACCGTTAATACTATTTTGACTGCTTTACGCATTATACCGGTCTTCCTCTCTTCGCTATTCTACCCGATGGTCGCAATATGCTACTGAATCCTGCAATAGATCTCATTCTCCACAAGTGGTGGTATTGCACTTCATTTGACAAACCACAGAATGAACGGATGGAATTGGTAATGATTGACATTAATATCCGCTGATATCCATTATGACTGGGTATTAATAAATGAGAACGATGACAATGAATACAATGAATACATTTGAATACATTTGGTTAGTTATTTTGTCAATCCATATAGATCCTCAGTTTAGGTCCCGGGCGTCGTTAAGCATTAAAAATGCATAGACTTTTGGAAAAGAAAATCAAACAGTATTATGATGGGCGAGGACGATTATAATATTCTATTAACGCCAAAAGATGCCAGGGTTGCAAGTATTACATTTGCCATAAAAGAAAGGTTTTGTACATAGGACGATGCTAATGCTATCCAATTCAATGGCATGACAGAATACTATTGCACATTTAGTACATTGATGATAGCATTGATTATGCTGCCGTGTCGTGTTACCTGCATCACGAATCGATCCCGAACTTGTAGTTTGAGTCACTTCTGTACCTTCATTAGAAATTAATTTATTTGAAGAATACTTGTGAGTGTTATATAAGATTGATGAATTAACGCAATTCTATCTGTTTTTTCATCAAAATAGCAAGAATGGGCTCAAAAGTACGAGAAATGATGGTAGATCCTTGCTCTATATCATTGAACACCATAGTGATATAAGAGAATGAAATGCAAGTTGCACTGCAATAACTCTATGTCCTGCGTTCTGTAAAATGGGAATTACTTTGCTCCATGAAGATCCGTCGGCGAACATACCATGGACTAGAACGATATTCGTCTTGGTGGTGGCATTTGTTGC
>JAATVR010000491.1 GCA_014523665.1 Nitrososphaerales archaeon TH526 | reverse complement strand
TGTGAAAAAAATACCCGAAATTGCTAGAAATGTTGGAAAGGCGTCTTCGGAATATAAGAAGGCTAGAATAGAAGCAGACAGAGAGATACAAAAAATAAAGGAAGATGGTACCATGAATTCGGATAGAGGAAAACTTGAAGAAGTAGCAAATACCTTGGGAATTGATTATTCTAGTATGACAGACGAGGAGCTAAGGAATGCAATCGACACAGAAATTAATAGGGGAAAAAAATCCCCTGAATAGTTCAAAGTATGGATTTTTATCAATAAGTTGCACTCATGGGAATTCCTAACAGTCCGTATAGTAGTATGATTACTCTTTTTATTTACGACCATGACGTATTTTCCGATATGTTTCTTACACTGGGATAGATCGATTATTTGGTATTGTCAATTAAGATTAGTTAAATCTCAAAATTCCTTCACTGGAACTATGCAACAAATTGCAATCAGTATCTTTCTTCCTTATTTACACAGCCCCAAACACAAAGTCTAAGTAGACTAGGATCTATGTGTTAAGAACCACTTTAAGCAAGAGGACCCAAATTTATGAGTTAAAAGTCTATATATCTCATCGCTAAACTCCTTACCATCAATTAAAAAGGTCTTGAGTCATCTGTCAACACGTATGGAACACTGTGAAATGGGTGTAGGCAAAATTGTTCGATCTAGTACTATCGGAACTTTCGCGATATTATTATTGTTATTATGCTCCCTAAACGTAACGAATGGACAACAATCTGTGTATAGTCTCGTGCAGAGGGAGTCGCTTGAAGGAGTACGCGAAGAACATAGTGGTCAAATAAATGATCTGCTCAGAAGTCCTAACCATGTTCCCGGATCACCTGTTTCCGAAATAGGGCAGGGTGAAATTAGAGGTAATGTTGGTCCTTCTGGTCCAATTTATCCCATTAGTCCTGTTGGTCCCAATCCTTATCCCGGTCCCAATCCTCGCTCCGAAATAGGGCAGGGAGAAATTAGAGGTAATGTTGGTCCTTCTACATCGGTTATTCATAATGCCACCAAGCACGTGGTAATCCCTTTTCCACCTCAGAGCTTTGACAATAATATGATAATCAGCAACAGAGTGATTAAATCTGAACCTACCATATATGAGAATGTGCGACAACCATATGTTACCACTTCACAACCGGCTGAACAAGAAGCAGTGATTGTTCCCCCAACTCCTATTTATGAATCTCCTCCTCCTTCCACCACAGGGGAAGTACCAAACGAAACAAATATCATGTTGAGTAGTCCTCCACCACCATCTTCAGTAATACAAGTAGATTCCGAAGCAAATAATTCGTCTAGTACAGGTATGAATTCAACCACAGTTCCAAATGCCCAGGCTCAGTACTCGATCCCTATTGCCAATGCAGGCCCTAACTTGATAGTGCACCCAACACAACAGGTGATACTTGACGGAAGCAAGAGTTATGACCCAAGTGGTGATCCTCTCTATTTCTTGTGGCTTCAGCTCACAGGTGGCCCTACGGTACCTCTGCTAAACAGTACAACTCCTAATCCGTCATTTGTCGCACCAGTTGTAACCAATGCAACTACGGTTACCTTTGAGCTGTTGGTTGGCGATGGTCAGAGAGCCAGTATGCCATCTTATACTTATGTCACCCTAGAACCCTAGTATATCAATCAACTTTGACGTTAGATAGGTGTGGCACTTGACTATAATTGGGTCCTAAAATCCTTAGAATCATTTAAGGCAGCTTCGACTATAGACTCAAAGGAAAAATTGTCAAAGCTCATCGATGCTCTGATAGCCGATAGTTAGAAGATAAGTCAAACATGGTTCGGCTGCAATCCGAAGCTAGCCCTGTTGGGTTGAGCCTTATATGTAGAATCGCAGCAGGGTGAATCAAATCATATCGCTTGACGTCGTAGTTTCTCATGGCGATCTCCACCAGAGGATGCAGCCGAGTAGATAACAATGCCTTGTTGCCAATTTCCCTTCGAGATTTATCAGTGTGGGTGTCTATCATAACCAATCGCTGTTACTAAGAATATTGCTGCTACCAAAATTATCATGTAAAGAATTACGTAATTTTATTAGAGTATCAATCGTAGGCAAATTATTTCAAGTATTACCTGCATAATATCATATATAGGTGAATTTCTATATACCCATCGTTAGATGAATTTAACAGAACAGTTGTTAGGAGGGAATTCAACGAATCCTAATCTTATCATAACTTTACTACTTTTTGTGGCCCTTGTTTTCTGTTATCCGTCTAGTTTTTTGCTTGCCCAGACGTACTATCCTCCTTACCCTACCCAACCCATCTATCCTCCCAATTCAAACATCTATCCTTACTTTCCCTCTTCAAACATCTATCCTTACTTTCCCTCTTCAAACATCAACCCTTACCCTCCCAATTCAAACATCTATCCCCAAAATAGCTCTCCGCTTCTTGGTCTAGCTCAATACGGTATCAGGCAAGCGGTCTCGCCTTGGTTTCCTTCTATTCCTGCCATTTCCTGCGGACTGGGTAAATTCTCATTTAATGTATTAGGAGTTCCTGACAAAGGAGGGGAACCGGAGCAGGATGAACTTATGGCAATCAAAATCATAGCGTCCAACAACGGCCGAATTATTACTGATAATGACGTTTCAGGTTTGATCTTTGTCGGAGAGGAGAATATAAAAGATAATGACGGCGAAGATTTTGATATCAAAACACTCTTCAATGATTGTCAAACTTTGATGTATAGTCGGTAATGGTGTAATTAATGCTGTGTTCTTTTTGGAATTGGACCGTGTGTGGCAAAGACCTTGCAGACATTCCAATGATGGTTCATGTAGCTGAGGATGGTGAATTGCTGCTATAACCTCCATTGATCCGACTTTTAAGACAATATGTAATATGCGAAATATCATTCCAATCTTCTTTATACTTGTTAGAGGGATTTTCTTCTTTTTTCAAGTAGGCGTGATCATGGGTATTGAAGTGTCGTTGGTAAATGAGACGAGAAAAAAAATAGCTAACGGTCTAGCAAAACTTAATTATATTGTCAAATTCTTAGATTTAACTGTCAACAAAGTGGTATCGAGGGGAGAAGTTTATAGAGCGTGTGCCGTTCCTTCTCACAATTCCGTTGGCGCTATAATCTTTATCATAGTAGTTGCGGTAACTATTTCAGCATTGTCTTTAACTCCTGGTCATGAATCGAAGGCATTTACGATTCCCAGCTTAACTTCTTATTCTACCCCTTTAAATGCGATATCTCCCTATTCAGTAGAGCAAAGCAGCCAGCTATACCAGACACCATTATTGACATTAGGGACAGGTCTTGAAACGCCAGCCGGACAAGATTCCAGCGAAACAGCATCAATATCTTCCGTTTCTTCTTCTTCTTCAACTCCCGCAACTTCTTCCACCATGAGTACCGATTCTACCTCTGCTCCTCCGCCACCGACAACAAACCAAGCCACCACAACTACCTCATCAACTGGAACACCTACAACGACGACACAACAGTCTTCAGGACCAGTGCCAGCACCTACACCACCGCCAACTACATCTCCTTCTCTTCCCGCCGCTCAACAGCAGCTGTCGTCTATCTATCAGCAGCCTGCAGCGCCACAGGCTCAGTCAACTATTCAGCAGCTACCTGCACAACCATTGTTTCAGACTAGTCCTCAACCACAGTCATTGCTCCAGAGTAATCCCGCTCAACCTTATGGGATCCCCTCTACAACTGCAAATATCCAGCCCCAGCTATCAGCTTTACCCCCTACAGCAACGACTTTTCCTCCATCTGTTCTTCCTCCTGTGAACTCCCTCCAGCCGTACGGTACAGCAGGAGGTCTGGGATATCCCTCTACGATTGGCGGTCAGTATGGCCTCGGTGCAGCTGGTTCAGCAGCTGGTGCAGCTGCTACTTCTGTTAGCACATCGTCTCAACTAGTCTCGCCTTGGTTTCCATCACTTCCGGCTACATATTGCGGTGGAACATTTCTACTCACGATTGAAGGTACACCACGTGGCGATGGTGATAAGAATAACAAGATAGAGCCAGCGGACAATAATAACCGAAAAGACAATAACGGTGGAGGCGATAACGATGATAATGGCGACCACCACAAAAATTCGAAGCATAGCGACCGCGAGAGACGACTGCTATCGTTGCAAATAAATTCAGATAATAGTAGGATCTTTACTGACGATGATGCTATATTTGGCCAGATTTTCCAGGGAAAGAAAAATATCGAAGAGAACAATGGTAACGATTTCGATATCAAATCAATCTTTAACGATTGTCAAGTTGTTACATTCAGCAGCAAGTCGTAGTCTGTTTGCTCATGAAAAAGCACAACGATACTCTGCTAATTTCTGTATGATCCTTTTCTAAGTCGCAATGTAATTAAAATAGGGAGCGTATGCGTTGTTATGCATCTGTTTTCATGGCACTCGCCTAAAGTTTCTTCCAGATTGTTCCCAAAGTTTCGATGGTGACTAATATTATAATTTGTACATTTTTGTCGGTCTTGCGCATAAGGGTATCTCCTATAGACAATAAAAATAACCGTGCGATATATCTTCAGGACATTTGCCTTCATATCATCATTCTACCAATACGGAACAGTACCAATAAAGGAGTGCTGCTCTGAAGCGCTCACTTGATAATCCTATCTTGTGCTCTTTGCACTTCTCCTGTGTATTAGCTGTTCTATTTGCAATGAGTTAGAATAATCACTATGAAATTGAGCTGACATATCTCTCCCTGTGAAGATAAAAGAAAGGTGTAAGCAAAAGTAGTAGAGAATGCTCTCCCACACGATTGCGGGTTACAGAACTAGGTTGTAGAATAGAATAACACAAGTAACGCATAGTTATTGGGGATCATCCAATGTTCTAGATCAGCTTATCTCTAGTGTTATATTGTAAAAACTCACAAAATCCTCTTATAATCAGTATGTGATTTTGATATATTGTGGAGCGGGGTCCTGACGATCGATAAAGGGGATTGCTATTGTCAATAACCAATATCGCAAGTGGGAGCCGGTCTTTGCAAAAACACAGCAAGATGCTGGCAAAGGCAATAATAGTTTTCTCTATCTACGTATTCCTCTCTAGTACCTCAATCTCGGTATTGTCTGCATACGGACAATTTTATTTTCCTTCAAACACCATTCAACCCTCTCTTTCATCATCCAACCTTTTTTCCCCTTTTCTCTCCAGATCACAGCAATCAATTTTGCCCTGGTCGCCTTGGTTTCCTTCACTGCCTGCGATTTCATGCGGGGCAGGGATTTTTTCATTTACTATCGAAGGTGTTCCGGATAAAGGTGTGCAAGTTCCGATCGATGATGGAAAGCTGATGGCTTTGCAAATCGAACTGGATAACCCAGGCATGTTCTCTGTCAGTAACAATGACGTGTCTGGAAAAATTTTTGTCGGGAAGAACAATATCAAAACTAATCAAGGAGATGACTTTGATGTAAAGAATCTGTTCAACAATTGCAGAACGCTACAATTCAGTTCCTCTTCTGATGTCAACATAAAGACTCCTCTCCCTGCCACTCCTGCTTCAGAACAGGTTAATACTATTTTCATTCCGCAGCCTTTTACATCAAATAATTTCGGCGATAATTATTGTTCTGTAGGGTACTACCGAACTTCTCAGGGATATTGTGCTCCGCTGCAGATAAATCCGCTGCTGCAGTAAAATGCAAAGTAAACAAAAAGAATTCATTTTCCGACAAATAATAGCTAAATCACCAGAAAGACAAGCGTCATCGTGATGATCATAGTAATCATCTACCTAGAAGTTGCAAGTTATGCAGCCCCCGATCAACTCATATGTGATCTTTTGATCTATTCATCTCTCAAAGACGGGCCTGGAGAAGTGGGACAAAATGATCACATAGGACGATATGAACAATAATGAGAATGTACATGCTGGATTGGCTTGGCTTGAAACAAGTACACACTAAACCATGGCTTTTTAACAAATTACATTGAGAATCTCTGGAGAGATTCAGTAAGATGACAAAAGATCTACCAAATAAATAGAATCTCCATATGTCTGTTTTATAAGATCATAGATTGACTCGAGAAAGGAAAATCCCGTATGATCCAGACTCGTATTCCGTCCATGTAATTATGATGTTATACCTGTTCACTTTTCTTTCATTCTGAGAACCTAATATGGTATCTGTGTCATCAGCCTGGATGGCGGCCATCTGGGGACGTATCACGGAACCTGGAGTCCGAAGTTGGTTTGTCTGGCCAACGTTCACGTTTTCGCTCATAAAATTATTTGCCATATATGTCTTCAGAAATATATTGAAGATTCCAAGATTGCTTGTGCTATTATCCGTCCACATGGTTAGTACATCTGACATGCTGTCTGGGAGAATCATAACAGAAGGATCAACAGAAAAGTCAACACTGTCGCTTATAACGAATGCTTTACCGAAATTTCTTCCTCCATCATTACTAGCTGCCATGAATATTTCACTGCTTAGATTTCTGTTACTACTACTACTAGCACTACTTGTCTGAGTACTTATTTCCATATCGTCTCTAACTTTGTCAGCATCATTAATGATTACACCAATCTTTTGAAATCTTGATAATGATTGCTCCCCATGATCATTGTATATTTCACTATTCTGAAGATAGCTATTTGAGATAGTGTTACCGTAGAATGTTTCATTATGTGGAGCAACTATATTTGTGCTATGTGTGACAGGATCCTCGACTCCAGCCGCTTTCACTACCTCTTCCTCTGTTCCCGCTGACTCCGCGTGACTCCAGACCACGAAAACGTTTTTGCCATCTGTTGACGCTACTATTCGTGGATCCGTGTCTGGCCGAATAGAGCTCTGAGTGTTATTGCTCAATTTCATTGGTGCAGTAAAAGTTGTCCCGCCGTCGAGACTCATAGAGAAGAATATATTTCCAATATCGACATTTCCTCCGGCTCC
>JAATVR010000490.1 GCA_014523665.1 Nitrososphaerales archaeon TH526 | reverse complement strand
GCAATGGTGGCATCAAAAGCCGTTCGAAGGATCCTATTTGTGTCCTTTCCGAAATTCCTTATGCGACAAGTTTCCGTATAATTATCATAAGTATAGAGTCTTCGGCAACCACGATATCATAATCGATGAGCATGGATCGCTCATAGGGTGTTACATCCCTCGTGCGTCCACATCCATTAATTCAATACTTCACTTGTCAGTTGCTTAAACTTGGTAATTCATCACTAAGGATGATGCTGCTTGATATATCAATATTCTGTGGGAACTACATTTGTCGTGTAGTATTAATATGTTAAAGGGTTGTTTAGTTGAGAAACCTTTATTCAAAAGATCAAGTTTGGAACTAAAATAAGATCTAGCCCAAATAGTTTTTGTCTCGCACCCCCCATTTTGATTTAAAGGACCTCTGGACCGGTTAAGAAGGGTGCAAAGTCTGTGTTTAACAAAATAAAAAAAGTCATTATGCGGGCCTGAAGACGCAAAGTACATCCATTAGGATCTTCTCTAGGTTAATTGGATACGACTTTTCTAATCATCCAAACCTTCATTATCTGGGAGATATTGGCAGAAAGAGAGAACGATCTCCACCCTCTTTCCTATTTGATGAAGATTGATTCCTCCAGAGATATTATCAATTGCACCAGATAGTAGTCTATAAAGCGGAACGAATTTTCATTGTTGACTAAGGTGAAGTTGGTGCTCCTGTGGTGACACTGTTGCTTCCTACATTCAGAATTTCTACTACATTCGCGAAGGATATATCTGGCTCTGGTCCTCCACCTATTACGTAAATCCTGTCTCCAATATCGGCGGCTGCCAATCCGTGTCTGGCGGTAGGCATTGAAGGACCAGACGTCCACGCATCCGTACTGGGATTGTATATTTCCGTATTATCAAATGTCTTCTCTGGAGCTTCTCCCCCGAATATATATATCTCTCCAGTATTGGGGACCGTTGCAGCAGCTATTCCTCCTCTGGCGGTAGGCATTGGTGCTTTTGCGGTCCATGTGTCTGTTTTTGGATCATATGCTTCATTATTATCTATATTAGACGATTTGCCCTTTGGTCTTCCACCTATTACATATAAAATATCATCAACGACTCCTGATGCCATATGTTGTCTTGGTGTTGGCATATTCGCTTTACTAGTCCATGTAGCTGTAGCAGGATCATATGCCTCATTCACTGTTAATGGATTATTATCGTCCGTTCCGCCAACGGCATATAAGATATTGCCTATGAATTGAGCAGTAAGCGCAGCTCTAGCAGTCGGCATAGATTTCCCTTCTTGCCACGCATCAGTGGTAGGATCATATATGAACAATTTGTTTGACGGAATCTTGTCGTCTAGGTAGCCACCCACAAGGTAAATTTTACCATCCAGGGCTGCCGCAGCGGCGTGATTCAGATTGACTGGTACAGGTGCAGCAGTCGTCCATGTATCAGTTTTAGTATCATAAACTTCGACACTATTCTTATTCCTTTTTCCAGTTTCGCCGTAACCTGCGATTATGTATACCTTGTCTCCTATCGCAGCGTATGCAGACTCCATTTTTGGCGTCGGACTACTTGCACCATTACTCCAAGCAGTAGAGGTAGAGGTAGAAGTCGAATTAGACGATTCATCAATATTCCCATCGCTCCCAGCAGTAGCCAGAACTGAGTTATATTTTGTCAACATATATTTACTATGTGAGCCAGTAGTACTAGGTTCAATTATCAAAAAAAGAATCATCACTATAACAGTAAATGTTGCGATACTTGTTGTTTTTTTCATGTCAGTATATGCGATACATTAATGCACTGACGGTTATAATTCCTTTTGTTTTTTAATTTCGAGATGTGTCAACATGATGGATTACAACGAGTGAAAGAAGTGTACTGAAGTTTTTCGCGTAAATTGGGATGATAGAGGTGTCATACCTTTAAATGGATGTGCAAGACGATTACTGAATGGGTTGAAGCAGAATCAAACAGTAAAGCATGTCCAACAACAATTTATATCTGAATTAGTAACCATTGCCTCAGCAGCATTATTATTGACTCTCATCACCTTTCATACTTTGCAGTTCATCTTTGTTCCATCTGCTCATGGTATGGTACAGAAGCTGGATGCGTCTAAAACTGAGACCGGTGCAAAGTCGTATCAATATAGTGACATTATTTCTACGCGTGGACATTTTGATTACCACTCAACAGGACAATTGATTCAAGGTCATAATATAACAGATTATGCATATAGTGATGACTTTACCAATAATAGCATCAATAAAGTATTCAATAAATTCACTTGTCCTCTGGGTAAGGAAATCGCTATCTACATTCATGGGGCTTGGACGGATGACCGATCAGCCAATGAGCAATTTAATAGAACAGCTATGTCCTTGATGAGTAATAATTATACGATACCTTTGTTCGGTTTCAGCTGGGACTCGAATACACCAATAGACAAGGACGGCTGGGCTACTGCAAAAAATATAGCAGAAATGAACGGCCCCAAACTTGCACAATTTGTTGTTGATTTCAAGAATAAATGCAAGGATACAGATATCCGGTTTATTGCTCATTCTCTGGGTGCAGAAGTAGTAAATAGTACACTGGCAAGCTTGAGCAGTAACCAACAATGGAATGATAAGAGTCGATTGAATATAACATCAGTACATTTGCTTGGCGCAGCTATTGATAGAAGTTCAGTTGCAGGGAATGCAACATTTGGAAAAGCTATTGATAAATTAGTAGGTGATTTCTATAATTTACGCAATTCTGAGGATAACATGTTAGAATATGTCTATAAATATGTTGAGGAAGGTGATGCACTTGGATTGCTAGGAATATCCCATAGTATGCCTCTACCTAAAAATTACTTTGAGCGAGAAGTAAATTCTGAAATGCCCCCTATTCAAGATGTAGATGGGAATAGTAAACTTGATTGTTTCGATTTTTTTGTTATTTTGCCAGGGGATAATCATTGTGGATATATTGGCGCTAGAGGCCTTTCTCCATTTGATAATATACCACGAAATGATGGGGCAATAGATATAGTCGTACAAGATTGGTCAATGCAATAATGAGAACTGAAAACTGGTTTGTGATTGATGTTTAACCTATTCTGGATCAGAAATAAGACAAACAATTCTGCAGTTTCCTTGCAGAATGACCGTAAATCACTAAAAATCAGTCTTGGTTCTCTGGCGTTACATTTTATTGTAACTTTAAATCATAGACTCTTTGCAGCATTGGATGAATTTGAACATGTACAATATCCATAATAGCTTCAGGTAAGGCTTTCACATTTATCGCCCGTTCAAGCTTCTCAAGGCTATTTTCCAACTTATCAAGATTGGTGGTTTCATTAACAAGTGATCTTGGACGTAATTGAGTACTAAATTCGTCCTTAATATTGCTGGAAAGAACCTTAGCTGATTCGTAGTCATTCATGTTAACTAACACCAAGTCGTTTTCCATTATCATCGAGGTATTTGAATGCCCACCTAATAAATTACTACCACCGATAGTAACATTTGTATTTGTCTTCACATCCACAGAATGAGAAGAACTATTTTCCATTTTCGGCATCATCATCATCATATCCATATTCATCATATTTGACATATTGGTCATGTCATATCCTACAGCAAAAGCACTTCCATATTTTCTCAATATATCGTCGACTATATTTGCAACGACTAAAGCAAGAGTAGTAGAATTTTTTTGCCCTCGGTCATATACTTGAATAATATCTGATGATGGAGGATTTGTTTGCGTGATATTATTCTCCAGATCCTTCATTAATTTGGCAGCATTTCTCGCATGTTCATTTGCTGAGACATCTAGGTTAGATAAAAAGCTAGTAATTACAAGTTGCGTTTCAGCTTTGATTTGTTCGACTAATGTAACCAACGACGTTTCATCTGTTGTGGAAAAGTCATGTGCATACGCTTTCTGACCATGATGGCTATCTTCAAGGCTCATTATCGAGACCAATGATAAAGTCAAAAGAAATCCAAGAATAATAGCTACAAATTGGTTCACAGGCAAGACAAGGACTTGTCATTAATAAATTTGTTAACCATTGGGTTGTTTATAGCGTTATTATGGATAAGATTCATCTTGTTATTTGTATGCAAAGATTTTAGCTGTTGTATGCTTTCGCACAGTCAAGGGCACCAAAGTTCAGCACTAGCCCTGTTCCTGTAATCTAGTGTATCTTATTCCCTTATATTATGATATAATTTTATTAATGTAATCAGCAAATTACCTTACAGTGTCTACATCACCACAACAACAGCAAGTAGTTACTAACAAGGATAGTAATACAAATGTCATAACCGATTATCTGCAAGCAATGCAGACCGAAACCAACCCAAGTGCGACCTATACGAATCTTACTAAGTGGATTCTAACAAAATTGTCACGTTTTCATAAGGATAAACCATTTACAAGTTACAAAAGAAATGACATCATCGCATTCCTTAACTCATTTAGGAAGTCTGACGACCAAGATCCTATGCATAAATGGGTTGGAACCTATAATTTACATTTGATATGTGTAACTAGATTCTTCAAATGGCTGTACCATCCCGACATATCCCCAGGAAATAGACCAAAACCTGAAGTTGTTGAAAATATTCCTCAAATAAAGAGAAAGGAATAGTCGAAATACAGGCCTTCTGATTTGTGGACATTAGAGGATAATATGCATTAGTCTTGGCGAACAGCAAAACCGGCAGTAGACATTTACCATTAATTGATTCATTACCTTACATAAGCAGTGGTTATACCATCACCCACATCGCAACAATCAAGAAGCGTATTTCATTTGCAGTCTAAACCGAAAGACATTTGCACAACAAATGAAACTTAGAGGTTTACAATTTATCTATGAACATTATAAAGACAGTTATTTTCCCAAACTATTGCAAGACCCAGCGGTGCCAAAGCAAGACAAGAGCCAGATTGAAGAATTACTTAAGAAGCCTTGGAACCTGTACATTCGAAGAAATAGCAGTTTAACGCAGAAAAGTAAGTATTTGAAAGAATCTACATTAAGGCAACATGCCGGTTGGTCGCCGCGTTCTAACATGCACCTAAAATACGTGCATTACTTTGGTGATGAATCATCAGAATCGATATTGCAAGAATTTGGTGTATTACCAAAGGACAATCAGGAAATAAATGTATTGAAACCGAAGCACTGTCCCAACTGCAACGAACCCAATAGACCCGACCAAAAGCTTTGTGCCAATTGTAGATTTGCTAAGTATAGAAGCATTTCAAGACACACTAGAAGAACAAAATAAAATGGATATGCAGAGTCAGGAATTAATGGAGTGGAAAGAAAAGATGGAAATACTACTAAACGAACCAGACACGTTTATTCAAATGCTACAAGAAGGCAGAGGGAAGACTAAGTAACAAATCCGGGGTATCACTCTTATATTATTTGAATGTATAAAGAAGATTATGACCAATGAGGATAAAAATAATCCACAACAAGATCAAAATGTAAATTCTGCGCAGCATGAAAATACTCCCCAGAGCGTCATTTTTAATGCAGCACGATTTAACAAACAATTTCTTGATTCACAGTTAGGTGGTAACCCTGCTACTGTAAGTATAGGCAGGATGTTAACTGTATTGAGTGAACAAGATAATACTATAAGAGTATTGTCAAAAATATTAGGGCGAGATTATAACGAGCAACATTTACATGATATGCATAATTCATTATTTGGAGATCCAACTTTAGGTACTCATAGTATTGGTAAAGAAGGCATGCATTTGGGTCACCTTTTGAATCAACTCACTATGTTAATACACCAACAAAATCAACAGATTCAGGTACTTATCGAGGAGATTAGAAAAAGCGTTAAACAGATCAATGATCAATCGCAATGAAGAGACTGCATCTAGAGAGGAGGTATATAAAATGGGAAAGAAGAATAAATAGAAAAGGAATTTCCATTCACAGATTCTCTCTAATCTTTTTTGTCACTTCTCTTGTATCGTATGAAGCAATTGTCTCCAAATGAGAGATAAAACCGTCCAAGAAATAGTCGTGCATAAATTCCGTCGTCGTCTTCCCTTCGAGTTTTGCACTTACCTCTATCAATTCCATCTAGTACTGTTCGAATTGTAGTTGTACTGTTACTGGTTCTTTTGTTTTTTGTTGTGCTTCTGTTGCTGATAGCATAACCTGTTGGTTCATGAATAACTTAGCTTTATATTTTATACTTGAATTTATTTGACGAAATGATATATCAAAAAAAATGCGTAAAATATGATACTCTTAATTCGTTGTTCTTTGTAATAGTATACCATCATAGTGCAATCTATCACAATTAATACAATGACAGCCTTTGCCTCCGCGCTCATCATGATCTACAAGTCCTAGCAATCGGTTCCATATTATTTCCATAACTGAGAAGCTACCATAATGCTTTCCATCAGGTCTAAAGACCTTGCCGATAAAACGTGTCTGTCCAGCAGCGGTATCAAATTGATATGCATCCATTTTCCAGCCAGGTTTTTGTTCAAAAGTGATAATGTAGTGTTCCAATAGTTTAAATCGATGTTGCTCCTCATGGACAGTTTCCGCTTTCTTCAGCCACTCAAATATCTCGTCTATCTCTGACGCCGACATAACATCTTGATCCACTCCAGGCGAGGAAAGAAATAGTCCACTCATCTCATCCTTTAATTGCTCATATTGAATTAGATCGTTTAAAATCTTCGGAGGCTCGCGTGAGTTATCAGTCACTTCTCTTCTATGAGTCTTAACATATTTCTCTATTTGTAATTTTGCGTAATCATTGAAGTTTGATCTGTCGCTGTTTCAACAAATAGGTGAATGACCATCTGAGTTTGCGTCGGTTTCTGACACACTACACTGAACTATGTGGGTACGAGCGAAAATGCGAACCCCCCCTTATTTCACTATAACTATATTCTATATAGAAATTATATATGACTCCAAAGCCAATGAATATTTCATAAGGCATAAAACAGATAGCCGTATCGTCAGTCATCGGAATGCGATGTGGCAACCCTCATTCCCAGCCCACGAAGGCACAAAAATTAGAATAGAATAATCGTTAAGTAGATGAGTTCATTTTACTAGTAGAGCTTTATCGTCGATAACTTGAATGAATATTTATAATCAAATGCAATCAATCATAGATTTAGTACTGTGCATGCATCCATATATATAATACAGATTCTTTGTTTCTGGTTGATTAAGAAATGGAACTAGAAGTCAAACGTAATAGCAGTATGTCATCCATGATAGCGGCATCAGTATTGATCACGCTAATCACATTGAGCACACTGACGATAGGTGGTATAGCAACACCTGCGGCTGCACAACAAGGCGGAACTCCAGGAACATCATCAAATGCAGCATGTGGACAAGTAGTAAGCGGTGTAGTAAATCTAACTGCAAATCTTAACTGCAGTGGAGATGGTATCATAGTAGGTGGTCCAAACACAGTAATTAACATGAACGGATTCTCAATCACAGGACCTG
>JAATVR010000489.1 GCA_014523665.1 Nitrososphaerales archaeon TH526 | reverse complement strand
CTGCAGAATATGAATTCAAGAATCTATTCATCAGTTTAATCATACCTCTAATCGCGATTAATCTATTAGTAAATCCTATTCTATTGAATCAGTATCTGAAAAAATCGAAGATTACATAGTCAAATAAGCAGGATAAGAGAACCAGCAAAGAAAGCCTGTAGACCATAAGGGTGCGTAGTCCTACCGTCGAGTCTCAATTTAGGATTATGGGTATATGTTTTAGGACTAAGGTGAAATGTTTGAGAATAGCAAGCCCTTTGCATATCCTTCATTCTCAGACTAATATTTATGTCAAATAGGATTCACACGCCATTGAGCGCACGTCAATCTTGTCCCTTTACCTAGGCCGCCATACATGATTTATTTGGAGCCAAGTAGTGACTGAAGCATTATGATGACGTCTACACCAGCATGCAAAATGACGCTAAGGATTATTTAATGTCAGTCAAGAAGTGCATATAAGCAAATATTTTCGATATGCATATATGTATATAAACCACGATTTGTTCAGAGTATAATGAGTAAACAAATGGGTTTATTCACTGTCCTATTAGTGGTAGTAATATTCCTTGCAATTGTCGGTATGGGATGGAAGACATTTTCCTTAGGTGTGATTAATGGTTTTGACAGGGCCGTAGACGTGGGTACACCGCTTGTTAAGGACTTGACTCAACAGGCAACTGAGTATATTCAGGATCCTAGCCTAATTGAAGCAAACCTTCACAATTAGTTAGCAAATAGCTGATTGACCACTGAATACTCAATATTTTGGAAAATCGATATTAGAATCTTTTTAGATCAAGGCACGTATTACTATGGAACACACCCATTCTGAAATTATTATTACAAGACAGGGCTACCTGTAATGATACATCAATCTGTTTGTTAATCCATCGACAGATTCCATCTCCTCTCCTTTTGTACATTCCAAGACGATTAAGATTCATTCTTAGCCAACGCATTAAGCAATTGTGTTAATTCTTCTGGAGCAGTGATCATCACATCATGACCTTTCATTAATTCATGATAATCCCAATTTGCCGGAGACTTTTGGGCCTTAAATTGAGAATCTCCGAATCCGCTACAACAAATGTAACTTTTAGTCAGCCTCTTGGCTAGTGGATTAATTATTCGTATAGGTTGATCGTGAGTATGCCAAGGCATTGGTGAAAGTCTAGTACTCATCCACTTAATGTCGTCACGATTAGTTACACCAAACTCTTTCGGTTCGTATGACGCAACCAACCGTCATTTTCCTTCTTCACTTAGTGCTCTTTTCTTGTAAATGGTTTCTAAACCGGGTTCCAGACTAAATGCACTCTTATTATCTTGTGGTATATAGGCATCAAGATAAACAAGGCGTCTAATTCTTTGAGGGATTTTTTCTGCAACCCCTCCGATAACGAGCCCACCATAACTATGACCAACTAAAACAACTTCTTCAAGGTCTTCATACTCAAAAACTTGGATTATATCGCGGATATGAGTATACAGGCCTGTATCTCGAGTTACCAAATGACTTCTCTCGCCTAAGCCGGTAAGGGTTGGTGTGTACACAAAATATCCGTCCTTGCTCAGAAGAGGAGCCATTTTCTTTCAGCACCATCCTCCATGACACGATCCATGAACGAGTACGAAGGTTGGCATTTTCAAAGATAACAACTCAGGCTATTTGAATATATTTCAGAACTTTTTTTAAAGTACTTTCATGCATTGCATTAGATACTGAAAAATGATTCGGTCTGGGTTGGGACTGCCTGATCGCCGATCCACCCAGACTAGTACTACGCCGATGAATAGTATGTCTGATTATCTCATATCTCAAATACTATATTTGATCTATTGTAATTGTTCCTACCATTGTGGGATGTATTTGACAGAAATAGGCCAAATCTGTTCCGGCGAGTGATTCATTGTTGAAAGCATGTGAAAATTTTTCACCAGGCGTTAAAGCTTTAGAATCGAATTCATTTGCCACGTTTGGATCATCAGGACCCGTACCAGAGGTTACCGTATGAAATTGAGAATCACCATTAGTCCAACTAACGTTTTGCCCTAACTTGACATTTATGGAATCAGGCGAAAATGCCT
>JAATVR010000047.1 GCA_014523665.1 Nitrososphaerales archaeon TH526 | reverse complement strand
TATCAAGTACTATATAAAAATTGGAATAATTGTACATGGAATAATTGTACGTATTGCTTTTTCCACTATCTCAGTCAGGGTGTTCGGCTAGTATACTTGATTATAATCTAAAGTTTCACAATTGGATTGAGATTCAAAAGTAACTTTGTCATCTGTTGTTTTCTTCATGACCACTAATTAAGAAGTCCTAATATTAAAGATTGAATCTTTGGAAGCCACATAATGTATTGCTTTTAATATGTTAACACCGTTAACTGAGACATGAACTTTCGTAAACATTGTCAAGTCTAATTTGTTAACTGTTAACAAAGTGTATTGAACACTTTTAGCAATCTACGCTCACTTGCTGTTGAACATTATTACTTGTCTTGAATGACAATAGTGTCAGAATGGTTTCCCTAGTGGGATTGTCAATGGTGTCAATCAGAATTGTCCAAAAATTATCTAAAATGAAGAGCAACAATCTATATCCGTGCTTCACGATATTATCCTGTTATTTGGTACCTATTGATAGTCGCTTAAAAACTGAAATACTAAAAGCCATAAACCTGGCTATGGTAAAAATCGTAGAAACAAATGAAAGAATAACTCGAAAAACAATTGGACGGAGATGCTGGACCAATTGTTGTGATGAACAAGTTCAATGTAGATCCGCAATAAGTTAATGAGTTTCTACAGGTATTCGTTAAGACTACGGAAACTTTTAAACAGCAACCCGGATTCATTTCCGCTCAACTGCATCGAGGTATTGCTGGTAGTACCACATTCGTTAACTATATCATTTGGGAATCTGCAGCACATGTTAAACAAGCATTTGATAGACCAGAGTTTAAATTAGACATGGTCAAAGTTTTGCCTAATACTGTTATGTCTCCACACCTATTCAGGAAAGTAGCAGTCCCGGGGAACTGTGTAGAGTAATGGAAGTATTACATCAATTACAAGCATGTTATTCATTCTTTTAGTTTCCAAATCTACTAGATTAGAGTTTGGACATGATCGAGCAATGAGGGATAACTTCACTACTCAGTCGGTCAGGTATAGATCTTTCTTTTTTCGATATATGAATCTCATTACCACTGAGGCAGGAATGATGAGGGCGGGGACTCCCAGGGCAAAATCAAGAGAATAAACCGAAATCCCTAATGAAATCATGAAGACTACAGGTGTCACAGTAGTACGGAAATATGTCAAATGTATTATATCTTTATCAATAGTCTTATTAGGAGATATTAGCTTAGCTTTCAGCGCATGCATCCATATGCCAAAGAGCATAAAACCAGCAAAAATTTGAACTACGCAGTAAAATCCATAGGCATAGATATTGGTATCGTATATATTTGTTAGTTTAAATGTAAATGGTATCATTGTTATGAACATGAGGAAAATGATGTTTAGCCAAATCGCCAGATCTGTGGTCTTTGCCAACATGGCAGATATTGATTGATAGGTAATCCAGTACAATCCTATAATTATGAAAGTAATAACAAACAAGATAATATCAGATATCAACTCCTCAAGATCATCTTCATTGAATAAACCGTCTTCTCCTACCTGTGGAATTGCAAAATCTACAGCTAGCAATGTGATCGCGACTCCAAAAACTGCGTCGGTAAAGAACCTCGCATGAGATTTATTTATTCCGTATATATTTACCAATTATAATTAACCCCCTATCTTTCAACTAGCCTGCTCTGCCGTATAAATAAGATGCAGAGAGGACAACAGATAGGCTTTATTATGGTGATAAATCGGTTTCATCTGCCGGCGGAGTATTGGGAGACACATCTGATTTGCTTGCGTTTCCTATATCTTCATGATGTATGTTATTACTGTCGTCTTGAATTTTTGAAGAAAGTTTCTTTGTGCCCGACCAAATATTCTCAAGCTCTTTTGAATTGATAATAGTTATCAAATTCTTCATATTTTCAAGTGATCTTTCATGGCCGTTCTTATCTGGTGAAGATACACAATCTGAGACGACTACAGAGTAAAATCCCCTGTTGAAAGCATCTCTGGCACTAGACTCTATTCCACATTCTGTAGCAATACCTGTAAACACTACAGTAATAATACCAGCATTTCGAAGCATGCGCTCAAAACCTGTGTCTATGAAAATGCTTGCTGTATGTTTATTTATTACTATTTCCTCTTGTTTGGGTTTTATTGTAAAATCCATATCTTCGGGTGAAAACTGCTCGAATCCCAGTTTACCCATGGTATACGCTGAGGATTCAAATCGATTTGATAGCGTTTGGACTGATGTAAAGAATATTGGAATGTTTGATTTGTGTGCCAATTCTACAATTGAATTTAGATTTTTACTAAATTCTTCTTTATTAAAAATTATTTTTTCAAACGCCCGCAGTACATCCTATAGTACTAACGCCGTGTGGGAGGTATCTAGGATTTCTTCATTAGTATTATAGACTATTTTATCTCCAATCTTTTGCATGCTATACATAGACACTCTAAATATATAATATAAGAAGACATCCCAAGTCCCACTATAGACAGGGATCCGAGTTACTTGTCTGCTAGCGATAGTTTTTCTAATGCATCGCTCTTATGATTTAGCTGTTGATCCAAGTTCGATATGATCTCTTTCTTTTGTTTAATCTCCATTTTATACCAATTTAATGACTTTTCTAATTGTGTTATACTAGAGCATTGTGTTGCTACCTCATCTCCTAATTTCTTCTTCCTAAATTGCAGTTCTAATACATCACTGCTGAGCTGTTGACATCTATTTTCCAAAGTTGGTAGATCAAAAGCGGCATATCTTAATACAGTCCGAATATCTTTTTCGTTAATCAGTTTATTTTTCTTTATTACATGAAATAATCTTAGAAATAGATCAAGATGATTTTTGATCACATAATACGCTAATGCTAATTCATCAAGCTGATTTAGTACCCAATACTCTTGCAGTATATCTTCGATTTCACTAGCGGATATATCTAATTCTATGGCCACTTCGATTGGCTTCTTACCACTTTTGAATAGATACATTGCCTGTGTTGTCTTAGATTTGTTACTCAGGTCAAGATCATTAGCTCTACCATCTATTCTTCTAACTATGGTACCAATATCTTTGAAACTCATGTGTACTATTTCAGCAATCTGGCTTATGGTTTTATTTTCTTGATGTAGTTTTACTACAAGTTCTTCTTTTTCTTTCTTGTTGAGAATCACTTGCATATTTCTAGACAATATTTAATGGCCCTGCTGCTAATAGCTTTTTCTCTGTTGTCACTTCAATGCTTACTGTTACAGATTGTTTTTAGCTATTATTTTATACTGTATCGTATTAAGCAATGGGTATTCCACGCCAGCATTGGCCTGCAGTAATATAAAGAACAATGAGTACTAGAATTTATAGAAATATTGAATAAGCTTCAGAAAATTAGTCTTGTTGCCATTTCAATCGCAGTAGTTATTCTCTTTGCATACGTACTGTCTATTCAAACATCTGATGTACCAATATTGAAAATGTCTGGATTTGATAGTAAGTCGAGCAATCGCTCTTATAGTAATGCATGTCATAGATTACTGGTAACTGTAACCTAGGTCGTATAGACAATATGCACACAAGATCTGTTAGTATAGAGATACAGTATCGCTATCCAATTCAACACATGGAGTAGCTTCGTGTCCGGTGGAGAATCGTAGACAGCTTTCCGAGGGGCTTCTTTTTTTATAGAATCTTTGAGATAATTCTTGTCATGAAAAATATATAGTCCGCTGTCCAAGATATTTTCTTCTGGTTCATCACATACATAGTCGATATAAAGATAGTCGGGTATATCAGTTTTGAATACACAATGGGCCACTAATGCGTCAAGTTGCTATTTGTCTTCTATATATAAACGAAATTCGCCAAATCGGATCCAATCATTATTTAGTCATTTAGTAATATTATATTAAATATAGAATAATTTCTATTATAATAACTTAGCCGAATATATAGTTTGATATTTACCATACTTTTAGTCTTCTCTAGCCAAGAATGCATAAAAGCATTATTTGTTCAATGCTTAAACGTCAGACCGCATTGTTTAGAATTAACGACGAGAAATATCTACTATATGTATTGTAAGAGTTTGCTACGTATATACGTATATACGTGACCTGCGTGTCTAAGAATTTTTAAGATATATTGCTCACTTAACAATTTGTTCTTTTTCATTAGCTTAAATAATTTAAAAAATAAATCAATGAAAGTGATTTTGGTTAAGTTAACGGGTACGAAAGAGACGTAGTAGTCCACCAGACCTGC
>JAATVR010000488.1 GCA_014523665.1 Nitrososphaerales archaeon TH526 | reverse complement strand
TAGACGAATTAGGATCTAAGGGATTGTTAGACGAGAATGGAATGCTAACTCAACTGAAAAAAATGCAATCTCAAGCTGGTAATCATCAATCAAAGCTAGAAGAAATGGTCCAGAATCTAGGGAACGGAAGCGCCGAGCTTGACTCCTCAAAAGTCCAACAAGTTGCAGAAGAGACAGCTCAAAAGTGTTCAACTATGATGCAGACTTATTTGGGACAAGATCCGGATTCTTCCGAAGCAATAGAATTTCTATGTATTGCAGAAGGCGGAGAAGTAACTCACTATGAAGTATTGGCCGCTATTTCTAAACGACTGAATGGTAAAATAAAGCATGCTAGAAAACTTTCAATCACTGTAAATTCTATTTTGAGGGAAGAAAAAAGACATCTAGCTTCGTGCATAAGGTTAGCTAAGCAGACAGCCACATCAAAATAATAACGACGTTTAGGTAAAGGCGCAGGTACCGTTGTATCTGTATCGGTCATAAGCATGCATATGCCCCATGCTTGAGAAGGTGGCTTCACGGCCAATCTATAAAGGTATACTTTGTAATTAAAAATGGTGCATGTTTTGTGGGAAAATGAAGATGTGAGCCAAACAAGAGTAGTACTAGCTGGAGGAATTACAAACCATCACGGCTGAAGCTTTAGGAGATTAATAAGTAACCTCGAGGTACGGCAGAGGTAATATACCATATTAAAATAGATTTAAATTCGAGATGATAGGAGGATTTAACTGGAATCTAATTAAAAGGTAGACGACCATGAAGGATGGCGGTTGAAGATGCATAATATTTAACGCTTATATCATTTATCATCCTACCAGTCCTTATATTTGGAACAAAAATTATTGTTAGCAGTCTTGTCTAAATCAATATGCGTGATAGTTGTATCACTACTATTTGTGCCGAACGGCTTATCTTTTTCGTATGCAAATGGCCAACCAGATTGTTATAATCTGGAATCAAAAAATGCCCTCCCGGCTCTTTTGATACATGGCTGGAACGAGGGTTCAGGGGGATCCCTACCAATCCATTGGGAGGAATGGAAACAGAAGCTTAACCAGGATGAGATACCATTTTGTATTGTTTCCTTTAAGCAATCAAATGACGCTTGCGGATCTGCTTCAGATCATGCCAAAGAACTTTCCCAAATCGTTCAAAATCTCATGAATGGCACTAAACAAGATCGAATAAATTTGATAGGCTATAGTAAAGGTGGATTGGATGCAAGGGTATACTTAGCTAGTGATCTTGCTAATAATAACGTCGCAAATTTAATTATGGTTGGGACACCAAATGCAGGATCATGGTTAGCTTACTCAATCAATGAGTGCGACCCTGGTATAAAAGATTTAAAACCAGGAGCCCCTGCTACATTGGCGGCAGAAAATAAACATACTAAATATTTTACTATTGCTGGAACGTGTCTTGGGACTGGTGATGGATTCGTGACTGTCTCAAGTGTTAATTCAGAATCGTATTTCCAACAGCTTGGATCTTCCAACGCTTGTCATGCAGACTTATTAGGTGAGTATGAATATGGGTTGGCACGTGAATTGCTTACAAATTAGCAGTAAGGCTACTGATATTGATGAATAACTTTAGAAATTCGATATTCTTACTAACAAGCTGAACCCTAAAGATATATTGGCACTTGATGTTGTTCGTTAGTAGTTGGTTGGTTGTCTAACAACAACATTGTTAGTCCTATAGAATATTCCATTCAGAGCAGCATCGACACTACTTATGGATGTAATAGTTGTACTAGTATCGATCGCAAATCTGATAAATACTATTTCATTTAAACATGGAGAACCTAGATAAGTTCGTTCGTTCAAGGCTATCATTTCGGTTATTTATGAAACTATTATTAGATCCGCTTTCTGATGTAGAAGTATAATCCGAGCTATAATTATTGTCTACTTCGTCGTCGACGGAATTAGCCAGATATTATCATCATCATCCATACTTGCTCTTTATAGGTAACAAGACTTGTACCTTTTAGATATGTGATAATTTTACACTATATGTAAGAATGAAATGGGTGAAGGAAACAGAACTGATGAATTATCTACAATAGAGTTAATACTTTTCTATCAGAATGCCTACTTACACAATTATGCATAAATATGGCTCAAGCATTAATCTATTCACTTTGAAGTCAGTTAAGATTCCAAAGTCGTCAACTACTGGTGTTACTTTCCGATTACCAAGTGAAAAGTTAAACACATTACGTAAGGTATCTGAAACTAAAAATATTACTCCTAATACACTGGTCAACCAAATAATCAAAGCATATCTAGATTTGCACAGTAGAGCTGCGCGTGCTAGGCTATACTACCTGCCAAAATCATTTCTAATTAGGTTAATTTTTGAACTCACAGAAGATGAACTAAATGAGCTAGCCCGGGATACAGCAAAGAATGACCTTGTAGATATGAACCTATTTCTTCGGGGAGGGTTTACGCTTGCTTCCCTTTCAGACATTGCAGAAACTTGGTTAAGAATAGCACAGATGCCCTATAGGTGTGAAATCAATGGGGATAGCTGTAATATTATTATCGAGCATGACATGGAATTAAAGTATTCACACTTAATTAAGGAAATATCTAGATATCTATTGGAAATAGCATTTGAAGCAAAATCATCCTGTGGTGTTACAGAGAATACTGTTATTATCAAGCTTGAACAGTAATCGTATGGAGCGTTAGCTGCATTTGGAGTAACTGCACTCTTAATGGCAACTATGTTGTTTACATTTGCACATCAAGTGTTTGCTGGGAGCTATGAGAAGAACCAAGTTATATCGCAAGTCAATGAATGTGGTGACTTCTGGTTTCCCCGTCATGAATGCCAGATGTAATTATTAAGTAGTATGTTAGATTATCGATGAATGTAGAAACATGTTTCTCTCACTAAAAAGAATTCCACATCCAATACCTCCTGCAGACCGACCTGATCCAAAAGCTGCTCAAGCATTGCAAGAAGGCTTAGGAGGGCAGTTTGGAGAAATGAGAACCATGATGCAATACTTTTTTCAGAATATGAACTTTCGAGGTGATGCAACGCCATATTAAGATCTGTTGAGATGTATAGCAACCGAGGAAATGGGGCATGTTGAACAAATTACCAATACTATTAACATGCTACTTGATGGGGCATCCAATCAGTTTAGTCAGCCAGATGATATACCACTATCAGTAGCTCTTGACTCACCAAATATTCATCACTTCCTAGTTGCAGTACAGAGTGCTAGACCAGTTGATGCTGCGGGAAATCCATGGTCAGCATCATATGTATATGATAGTGGAAATCTTGTATTGAATATGCTATATAATTTGATGCTTGAAGCAACAGGTAGACTACAAAAGTGTAGACTATATGAGATGTGCAGTAACAAAGCATTTCGAGCTACAGTATCTTATTTGATTGTACGAGACCTAGTTCATGAAAAGGTATTTGCCAAAGCCCTCGAAACTCTAGGCGTTAACTGGGGAAAAGCGTTACCCGTTCCTCGAATAAATACGGATAAGATGCCAGAGGTTAAAGATTTGGAGAGAAAGAATTTGCATAATATAATGTGGACATTTGCAAACAACGGAGAAACGAATGGAATGGCAAAGATATTCAAAGGAGATTCGCCATTCGATGATGGAGGCACTCTTGAAGTAATTGATGGATTTCCAGAAGGCGCTGAAATCCCACTGTTCCCTGAATCTCCACCAGAGTTCTCTCCTGGATTGGATACAGAGTTAAAGAAGTTGGCACAACAGGTACAGATAGCTGGGTAGGAAGAGATAGTAACAAAATCGACTTAAATATTCTGGACCATATTTTTAAATTTATTAACAAATGAATAAAACGATTGCCGGTTGGTCAAGCCAGCCGATATTTACATGTACACTGAGCAATAGACGCAAAAGGAAGTTTAAAACTTAATCCGAAGTTCCCTTATATAGTTTGTCTTCTACCCTGAATTAATAGCTTGGGGATATCTTCTGGCGTTCCTACATCTATGAATAATAGAAGTGAGGAGGAATATATACTAGGTAAGACGGAAGTAATTCAGGACCCTTTAACTACACAGACATTGTTTATCAATCTGATAACATCAGCCAAGCATGAAGTATTATTATTACTTCCGACAATTAACGCCTTTTTCCGTGAACAGCGTTTAGGAATAATTCAATTATTGAAACAAGGGACAATAGAACGTGGTGTAAATGTTAAGATTCTGGTTCCAGCTGATCGTGTGATTGAAAAGAACCTGGGAAATATGACGGCGCTGGAAGGCAAAGAAGGGATAAAGAGAAAAATGGATTTCGAATTCCGCAGTATGAATACCTCCACTGAGGAAATTCCAGTGAATACAGTTACCATTGTGGTAGTTGATAAAAAAGAATCTCTAGTTTTTGAAAAAAAAGATGATTCAAAGGAAAATTTTGTTGAGGCATTAGGATTAGCTACTTATTCTGACAGCAAGCCAACTGTTATGTCATACTTTTTAATCTTTGAGAGCTTGTGGAAACAAGTTGCACTATACGAACAGCTAAAAGTTCATGAGAGGATGCAACAAGATTTTATCAACATAGCAGCACATGAGTTAAGAACGCCAATTCAATCTATAGTTGGATACATTGAACTACTTCAACAGGACTATAAATTGGTTAATGATAGTGATCGTAGTACGCAGGACTCTCTGGAGGCTCTAGGAAGAAATGCCATTAGGCTTAGGAACCTTACAAATAATATTCTTGATGTATCAAGAATCGAAACGGGTACATTAAAATTAAACAAGGAGAGAATAAATCTAAATGATAAGATAAAAAATGTGATAAAAGATATATCAAATACCAATCTCCAGGTTGGACAGAACGGATTAACCATTCAATTCCTAAATGACAAAAACAATGATGGTATTGAATATTATGTTAATGCTGATAAATCAAGAGTCTTCCAAGTGTTATCAAATTTGATTGATAATGCAGTTAAGTTTTCAGATATAAATGGGGTTATCTCTGTTTCATTAAATAAAACAGAATCTCTTACATCTGACAATAACAATACTGTAGAGAAGAACGAGTACGTTTTTATTAGAATAAAGGACGATGGAAGCGGCATAAATCCAGAAATACATTCTAAATTATTTTCAAAATTTGCAACTAAATCAGATATTGGGACTGGCCTAGGGTTATTTATAGCAAAGAGTATAATAGAAGCTCATGGAGGCAAAATATTTTTTGAAAATAATAGAGATGGAAAAGGAGCCACTTTTACGTTTACATTGCCGTCAAGTAAATGATTATGGGAATAGGATAAAGTTATAAATTTATTCCCTTCAATTCATCTTCTCATTATCGACTTGTTATGATCTATTAAATCTAATTATGTAGCGTAGCATAGAAATCAAAATGTTCTGTTCTTCTGTATTCTTCTTAATCTTTCTAGTAGATCTATAACTAGCTCATGAGTGGGTTCTGCAGCTCTAATACGGTTGACATCTACGTTAAGATTCTTGAGCTCCTCATATACTTCCTTATCCTCTACTGTGTCGACTAGCTGACTTAAAGTAAAAGGCTTTTGCATTAGCTCTACTATCTGTTTGAGCTGCTTTACAGACTCTTGTAAAGTTTCTTTGACATAAGCAGAGGCAAAGATTATTCTTTGATGAGGATTGACTGCCAGTATTTCTTTGGCGACATCCATACCGTTCATACCTGGCATTTTATAATCAACAATAACGACATCATATGGAGAAGAAACATCCGTATCAAAACTGATAGTCCGTTTGTTATGAAATTTAATATTTTGAGGTGTTGACGATAAGTTAACAATAGGTGTTGTCGTTGATACTGAGTTAGATCGAGGGGATGTCTCCCTACACAATGTGTCAAAATAGTCTTGAAGACAGGCCTCTCCAGTGGATGTGACAACAACAACATGTTTTCTTTTCTCTAAAGCTCTTTTGTAGAGAGTCGATATATCAAGATCGTCTTCAGCAATTAGTATACGCATAGCCCTCACTAGTGTAATACGGGACATATTTGATTCACACTCTCAACAAACAAACTATATTCAGAGTGTCTCTTTGATTACTCCCCCTCATGAATTAGTTCTTGTACCGGCCTTTCATTTGCAATTAGTATAGTGTTCTCCGTCATTGAGTGAAGGGTTTGTAGAGTAGTACTTGCACCGCTTCACATACGACGCGGCCGCCTATACGATCGGCGAGCCAGCGGATCTCATCAATGGATTCTCCGGTAGCACCGATCACAACTCCGGCCGCATGACGTTCGGTCCCGATGGCAAGCTGTACTACATGATAGGCGACCAGGGCAAGAACTATCTTAAGTACTACACAAAAGAGTTTACAAGAATCAATGCGAATACAGCAAAAGCTATTAAAATTCAGCAAGAGAAACTACAGCAGAGTTTTCAGTTAATAGTCAGAGAAGTTTATACATAGAACTGACCAAAAGCATTCTAGTTAGCAAACAACTAGATGAATTATTTGTTTTGCATTTTAATGTCATATTGTGAAGCTTAATTCAATTGTTATTACTCGTAATGTTTGAGCTGGTACTTGTTTAGACCGATGAATCACAAAAATACCAGAATTGAACGTTATACTTTCTGGTATTATTTGTGAGTTGTGGTTGTTAGCGTCGAATCTTTGCCAAAAGTTGATGGGGGATGACTCCCATCAACTAAAGCGATGATTAAATGTGTCATTTCTGACACAAACGACTGGTATCCAAAATCTAGATAAAAGCTTTACCAGCAGATTTTGTTGAAATACAATACGACTTCAATTTATTACGCTTAAATAAAGTCAATATTATTGTAAGTCTTTTATCATCAACTAATATATGTGCGATTATTCGTGATTCTAAAAATCAATATTTCGGATGTTTATATGTAACCTATTATAGCAAATGAATATTTCAACCATTTAACGATATATGATGACGTATTATTAGCAATAAGAAGTTTCTATGAATGACTAATCAAAATCTTGAACTTCCAAAGTATCAAAGTCTGTCCACACATTAATTCCGGTAGCTACAAAAACATGAAAGTGAAGATGTGGCATATAGGTATACCCGGTCATGCCGACCCTAGCTATCTCTTCTTCTGCTCTGACATTGTGACCAGCCCTCACTCTTGAACTCATGTAGCTCAAATGATCGTATCGTGAGTATCTCCATTTGAATGCACGATTACAATAAAGTTCGTAAGACTCCAATAGATTGGATTAGATCCCCCAGTATTAGAGTCATCTTTGACGAAAGTCACTATTCCATCGGCTGCAGCAAGAACAGGTGTCTCTTCGTCAACTATGAAGTCAATTGCATTTCGAAGATTGCCCTGATGAGCTGGTGATGAAGTTCTGTCGATACGCTGTAGCCGATCTTTCGGTACCGGTAGTTTATATCTATTAATAGCACTTTTACTCATCATAGCTTTTGTTTCTTATTAAGATGTTATACCGCATAACTTTTAATGGTTTTATAACTCTGAT
>JAATVR010000487.1 GCA_014523665.1 Nitrososphaerales archaeon TH526 | reverse complement strand
TCCTGTTGTTATAAGTTGATTTACATTTTCTTGAGCTTGCAAAATTAATTCAAGATCCATTTTAGGAACAGTTCTGATAAACGCAGTATTGTTCTTCTCTCGATGATCTACCTTCACAACGCTTAACGTTTGGCCTGATAATTTCTGAAGTGCTCCCACAAATGCGTGTTCTGCTGTGTGCGCACGTGCAAAATGAAGCTCGAGAGATTCTTGCATGTATGTCTTAATCCTGAACCTATACGGTGCTTTCACATATATAGAATTATGTGAAAGAAATATTGCACATAAATAAATCCACATCTATAGTTATGCATTGCCTGCTGATTATCATCACCAAGAGCAAGAACAGCAGCCTGAGCCAAGGATCTATGATGTAACAGAAGGCTTAAAGTCACACCATACTAAACGAGCCTATCACCTAGCGTTTAACCATTTTCTTAGTCAGTCAGATAAAGTCTATTCGAAATTTATGGCATATTTTGATATCGTCACATATGCATCACCAGGGACAGTGCGCCAGCCTTTCCCGATGATATTTAGCAAATTGTACCGGTCTTATTTTACGAATACATTATAATTTCCGTCTCTTTTTATCAGTTCAGATGCGGGACCAGCAATGTGATCCGTGACACTGAATTCTATAACATGTTTTCCCACAGGCAGAGGAGGCAAGAATAGAGGCAAGAATAGAGTATATGCATCAGTTATTCCTCTAGATGTGCCAGGGGGTCCAAAATCAAAGAGACCTTTAACGGCATTTGGTGTATTGCTCCCCCCCCAGCTGTTACCGATGTGTATGCTCAACCCTATGTAGAAACAGTGAAGCATAGAAATCTAACAATTGATCTTGGTAATGGATTAAGGACTAACGCTCAACTGACTATTCCCGCTATGGGTGTGAGGCCTTTCCCTGGCGTAATTATCTTTCTGGGGCGCTGGTATTGGATCAATCTTTGTAAATGAGGACATTTTTAGTTCATCTAGTTTCCTATTATTATCCGCACATGATTCTACTGTATTCTTGAGTCGTTGAGTTGGAAGAAGCCAATAATGCTTGTACACCTACATACGAAAATGAAAGAAGATTCACCAACTTACTATCACATATACGTCTATCCTCTATTACTACTATCATATTTTGTGACGTTGTATTATATGAACAATAGATACAGCTAGATAGCAAAAAGAAAATGGAGTCTTATTCTCTCTCTTCTGTTACTCCTGTCTTACCTGTTGTTCCGTTAGTAGCCAACCTAAACATAGGGTGCAAATACAGCTATTTTGTACTCATAATCTGCCCTCTTATCTCACCGTCCGGATTTTTCTCAGTGTGGAAGTTAGCATATGTGCTTCCATTTTTCATCGCTGCTATTAAATCAGGTATTGTCTTTCCTTGCATTGGGCCTTCCAAGTTATTTGCAGCAACAGTACCACTTTGAGTAAGATTATTTTGAGGAGAGTCGAACTTGAATAAGGTTACTACAACTGGGCCGTTTTCTCCCTGAGCTCCACTATGTATATGGCCCATAGTTGTTCCTTGAATCTCTGTACCATTTACCCAAAAATCAATTGTTTCGTTTCTTGGCAAATCAGGAACAAATATCGCTTCACCCGTTGCTTGTGTATTGACTGGTGGGACTTCTTGTTGACCAGTAAGGTTAGCAGCAAATTCATGGTTTGCAAAGACTACCAAAGTACTTGAGATCGATGATAGCGCAATTGCGCTTCCAAGTACTAGAGTTACGGTCAGAATTACCATTGTGCTATTTTCAGTTGTCATTTACCTAATATATATAAATGATACTTAAAAATTTTTATATAACACACTTATATATAATATAATGAATGCTCGATTAAGTATTTTAGTGATTGCATTAGGTGTTGCATCATTAGCACTGGCTCCATCACTAACGTCCAACCAGCTTGCAAATGCCACGGGAGCCAGAACAGGTTGGTGTAATCAACAACCTAAGGACGAAGGTTGGGTATCCGGATGTGTAGATGGCTGGTATGACCATGACCATTGCAAGAAATATGATCCAAGTGGAACTTCCAAGGAACATCCAAATTGGCCGTATAGCAAGGGATATAAAGTTGGTTGGGATAGAGGCCACTGTAAATAGATAGAACCTAACATGCTTTATCATTACTCTTTACATCTTTATTTTAAGAACTAGATAGCTATCGTAGAAAAACCGACTGCCGTTTCATTGAAGTGTATAAGCAATTATTTGAGTAGTAATCTCTTGTTAACGTATCTATCCTCACAAACTTCTGTTTTGGAATGGTACGCTTCAGTCTGCTTCTATTGAGTGGAAACCTTCAGTTGGGATGCTTCTTCTATACTGCTCAAACACACTAAAAGTTAATTATGACGAAGGATTGTCTTGTGAAATTCAAATGCAAAATCTTCACTGGATCAGGATGTATAACCATCTTCAATCCTAGTATCTATCTACTACGCTTATACCAGTCATTGTTATCGCCTTTTACAATCTCAGCAAACTCTCTATCTTGCAAAACCATGATGCCCCGGCTGTCAGGGTTCTTTACTGTATATTTTGAACTTTTAAAGTTTCTTGGAATAGCAAACCTATCTGGAGATGGAGTGATGGAGGGGAGTGGGTCAACACAAGCAGCAAAATGCATAAGGCCTTCGAATACGAAGGAATAATGCATACAACTAAGCTTGGCCCCGCATAATAAAAAAATTAAGGCAAGAAGAAATCAAGTTGCTTCACTACTATCAAAGTCATTTAATGAGACGGAGATAGCACAACAGTTAGGAGTTGACCATTCCACAATTTCCAGAGATATTAAGGTCTTGAAAGAATCAGCTCAACAATTTATTTATGACTTGGCAAAGTCTGATTTGGCTTACTACTATAAGCAGTCAATCGATTGAATTGAAGAAGCAAAGAAAGAGTCATGGAAAATATACAATGACCAAACAGTTCCTATAAGAGAGAAGCTATTAGCACTAAAACTAAATAGATGGAATCTCAGCAATATAAGTGAATACAGATAGAAGAGTAAGATGAAGCTAGAAATACAAAGAAGGGCAAGAGTAGCAAGCAGAGGCACCTCAATGGAAGTTAACTAGTTTCCATCATCCTCTTCTTGCTGCGGTTTAATATTTCTGAAGCTAAAGTATAGCGCGATATCGTAGATGACCTTCAATACTCCTCCAATTAGAAAAGGCGCAAAAAATAATGAAAGGGATTGTATAATATATCCTGCTAATGATGGCGATATAGTTTGAGATATATTTCGCGCAATGTTAGTTTCTTACAGGTTATACTGTGTATAAATATTAGCCATGATGTAACTAAGCTCTAATGGCTGATAAGCTTAAGCTGGTTGACGATGAAGAAGAAACCAGCTTATCACTGCATAAGCAGCAGCGGCAGCAGCAACAACAACAAGAAGAGCAGCAGCGGCAGCAGTGGCAGAATTTTCAAAATCAAAAACAATCACCAAGGATTTATCCAGTAACTGAAGGCGTCGAATCCAATCAGATCGTCTATCAAAGATTATTCAACCATTTTCTGGATTATGTCAAGATATATGATCTGCAGGTACTTTTAGATTTCAGTCCGAAGGTTATCAAACAGATGATAGTTGATTATGTTCTTTGGTTAAGAGATGAAAAACCAGGAAAAAAACTTAGTAGAACTTCAATCAAGGTACACTTGGCTGCAATACTTCACTTCTTCCAGATTAATAATGACGATTTCAATCTAACTATAAAGAACTTTAGGATTCATCTACCGTCTGTTGACGATTCGATTTATGATAATGATAGACCTTACACAGTAGATGAAATTGCACAGGTTCTTAAAGACTGTGACCCTAGAGGTAAGACAGTCATTCTTCTGCTATGTAGTACTGGAATGCGAATAGGAGCATTACCTGGATTGCAAATAGGACATTTGACTGAAGTGGAGTTTCAGGGTAAGATAAAATTATACAAGATTCAAGTCTATGTGGGGACTCGTGACAAATATTACACATTCTGCACACCTGAATGTTACCAAGCGATCCAGGATTATTGGGACTTCCGCAGACGGTGTGGAGAAAAACTAAATGAGAAGTCTCCATTAATTAGAGAACAATTCAACAAGGATAACCCCTTTACCACTGAATCTCCCAGATTCATATCACAGAGAGCAATAGAATACTTAATCGACAATGTCCTGCAAAAATCAGGTGTTAGAAGACCAGGTGTTGTGCATATGTCCCACGGCTTTAGAAAACTATTCATGACTCAATGTGAGAAATCTGGATTAAAATCAATCAATGTCAAGATGCTGTTAGGTCATGATATCGGCGTCTCAAGACATTATTACAGGCCTGCAGAATCCGATCTCCTAGAAGATTACATGACACATGCCGCAGATGCATTAACTATCTCCTCTGAACTCAGGCTTAAGCAAGAGAATCAAGGGTTAAAGTTTGAACAAGCTCAAGAGATTGCCAGGTTAAAGGCTCACT
>JAATVR010000486.1 GCA_014523665.1 Nitrososphaerales archaeon TH526 | reverse complement strand
AAGCTTTAGAATCGAATTCATTTGCCACGTTTGGATCATCAGGACCCGTACCAGAGGTTACCGTATGAAATTGAGAATCACCATTAGTCCAACTAACGTTTTGCCCTAACTTGACATTTATGGAATCAGGCGAAAATGCCTCATTGCCTAATGCCGCTGCTCCTTCGACAATTGTAACTTCGGTTGTATCCATTGTCAAATTCTGTGTTTGTAAGTTCACGCTATTCGAGCCAGTTTCATTATTCGAATAGTTTTGTGCCCAGATCATAGTTTCCTTAGTCAGACTCGTAAGAGACATTGCCGTGAGCGACACGATTGTCACTAGAACCAGACCACGTATAATTATCATTTTCTGTACTATAAACATTCAAGGATATGAACTAAGCGTGAACTAACAAACATTCGTGGATATTAAGACAATATTCTTCCCAGCCAAATCCCGATGGCGGTGTGACTATACTTGGAAATCGGTTGGCCTAGCTTGAATTTGAGAAGAATAACTATAGAAGGAGCAGCTGATTAAAAATATCCTTCTTGTTAGATCGATAGCAAAAGGAAAGGAAAGAAAAGGAAAAAGATGATTATAGTAAACCTATCGATTTTCATGATCGAATTACCAATATCAAAGATTGCGGAATTAAATTACACTAGATTATCGGACAAGACCAATAAATTCAAACTAAAGTATTGCAATTATTTATCTGTGGGATATGAATATGGTTGAGAGTCGCAGAGAAGATACTAAAGAGGAGAATTCGAGCGGAGAAAGTAAGAACATAGAGAAGAAGGGCGAATACTTTGAATGGATTTGTAGTAGATGTAAGTGGGGAGCAAGAGGTTATGATAAAGAAGCTATTGTGAAAATTAGCACAAGACATAATGAACTTGGTTGCAGAGAATTTGCCTCTGAAGTAGAGTCAAAAGGTCAAAGAATAGACAATTAATCTTCCAGAATTTCCCTTATAGACTGTCTAAATTTCCACGCACAAAGAGGGTAAAGCAATTAATCACAATAAAATTACGTCCTTTGAAGACTCAAGTCTCGAATCATGCCATCCAATCTATTAGCATATACATAATATTAGAGGCTAAATGATTTAATTAAAGGGACGATAATTTTGAAAATTGGTTTAACTTTACCTCAAGCTGGAGAGCAAGCCACTAAAGACAATATTGTAGACACAGCAAAAGAAGCTGAGAAGGAAGGATTTGATTCCGTCTGGGTATTAGAAAGACTACTCTATCCTACGAAACCCCAAAATCCATACCTTGGGACGCCAGACGGTAGTCTTCCCATACAATATCAAAGATTTCTAGAGCCTTTGGAGACTCTCTCATTTGTGAGTGCAAATACCGAGAGAATCGCTTTGGGTACTTCAGTGATTGATATATTGTTTCACACACCTGTGATTCTTGCAAAGCGGCTTGCCACGTTAGATGTCTTTTCCGGAGGGAGGGTCCTAGCTGGTTTTGGGATAGGTTGGTCGAAGGATGAATTCCAAGCATCTAATATTCCTTTTCACAATAAAGGGAAGAGAGCTGACGAATTTATCGAAGCCCTAAAGAAAATTTGGACAGACAATATAGTTGAATATAAAGGTGAGTATTACAGTATTCCTCCATCAATAATCGGACCCAAGCCAATTCAGAAACCCCATATCCCGATTTATCTAGGAGGCTTCAGTCCAAATACATTCGAAAGGATTGTAAAATCAGATGCAAATGGTTGGTTGGGTGTAGCTGCTGGGCCACTAGAACAACTTGAAAATATTGTAGCGACAATGAAGGATCATGCAATTAAGTATGGCAAGAATCCAGAGAGGTTTAACCATATTTTGCTAACATATCCAGTAATCCGTGAGAGTTCGGGGGACTCAGGTACGAAAGACCAAAGATTTCCAATGACAGGAACGATTGATGAAATAGGAATGGACATACAAAGAATTAAAGAGATTGGAATTAGTCATATTATCTTTGGATATAACTTCACGCCAATAGGGGAAGATGTAGACAGTATGATTAGTACAACGAAGCAACTTTCAAAGTTTGCTAGGTAAAATAGGAGAAAACTACCCAACCTGGCCACTACTCATCTTCCATGTAAATATCTTTTCTGGATATATCATTATGCATAGCTGGCCTAAACCTATTTTCTGGTATTGTGGATATTTTTCTAACAACAAGCTTTGAGCATTTTTTAGCATATATTGAGACTTGCTGCTACTACTGTCCCTTTCTTGTCGATGAGGGTGCAGTTGTTCTGGTTTCCCGTCCAGTTCAGTGCTTCTTACTTTTTTTACGTAGTTATATCCACTAAATTTTCCAATCAGAGATCCCTTCCCTTGAATCATTACGAAGAATAGTTTTGACCAGTCTTCACTGTATTCATCTATAAGTAACGCAACATTTGGATTTTCTTGAATATTCCTTACTCGTCGCAGTCGCTCAGGATCATTCTCTCTTTTAGGTTTTTTGTCTATCGGAATATAATAAGAGTTACCATCGAATACAAAGACGACAGGCACAATATGCGGCTTCGCTTCTTCAAAATCGATGGTCGCTAGTCGGGCGACTCTCGCATCAGTTACCAAGGCCTGGATGTATTTGTTGCTGTTGTCTACCACAACCATTGAATGCTAATATTTGATATAATAAAGGTACCCTTAATGTGAAATCATAAATTATCATTTGCATTGACTGGCTCTTCCTTCTCAAGTTTCATCGGTATCTAATCTCTATTTTAAACGGCTAATATCAGTGAATAGATTATACATTTTTCCACTACTTTCATCCACATAAGTCCATGAGCTAGGTCTTACTTTCAACATCTTAAATTTCGAGCGGTGCTCCTTGTCAGTTAACTTTCTATAGACCGATTGACCAATAACCATTCTGTTTGGACTAGCAAGAGAAGTCATCTTTACTGCCATGTTTATCGTATGACCCAGTATATCGTAATGCGGTTCCTTGACTAAATTATCATGATCACACTTGTGGATATCAAAACCGTATTGTATTATCGCATTTTCTCCCAGATCGATTCCTATTCGAACGCCTAATTCAGGATAATCAAACTGGTTAAGTATGGGATTTATTCCTTGTAGAATGATTTTCACCATCGATCTTCCGCAGTCTATTGCGTTAATGCATGAGAGGAAATAGTTGTCTTTGCCCATTTCTGGATTACCTTTGGAAGAACTATTCTCATTGGGACTATTGAACCTCTCATCGAATCCGCTGTCTTTTATATCGTGCTGGTAGTCATCATCGGAATACAATGATCCACCTGGCACAAAAAATCCGATTACTGCATCTCCAACATACTTTAGAACATAGCCACCGTACATATTTACTACTATTGACATTTCTTGTGTAAAGGCTTGCATTATTGTCGTCAGTCTATCTAAAGGAACGCTCATTGAAAGCCTAGTAGAGCCGACTAAATCTACGTGTAAAATTACCAATGGAACCTTGGACTTTGCTAGTTTTTTCAATATGCCTTTAGTTTCCTCTGTTGAAATTGTAAATTCGGGTCCGGATTGCAGAGCTTTCCAAATCCTTGTTTCAGCGTCCTTAATGACCTGCTCAATGTCTACTACAGCGTCAAGATAAAACGCAGAACCTAGTGAAGGGTTATTAGAGACCTGTTCCTCCAATAAGATACGTTTTCTTTCTTCCTGGTTTTTTATATCTTGTAATATTTGATCAACTTCATCCTTATCTATATCAACTTGATCTGCGATCGTTTCTGGTGGGATTCCAGAGTTAAACAAATTCAGAATGGTTTGTAGCTGTTGCTCCGCTTGCCTATGCATATAATTTTTTCTCTCATTCTCGCTATCAATTGGTGCCTCTCCGGAGATGGTCATATATTCATATTGTTATAAAGATAAATGGCGTTACTTATTACTATTCTCATCATCCCTAAACTAGCATTTCGATTTAAGCAGTCTAAATAGTAGCCTATCAATTCATTTGAAGGCAATTCTGAGGAGGGGAGGCAGCGATGAAAATCATTGTGACGCATTGTTTTTTATCTGTTGTACTATTACGAAATCATTTCTACAGAAATTAATCATCATGACAGGCTGCAGAACTTGGATTTGTACTTCTATTCTCTTCGCTTGCTAATTGGACCTCCGATTGAGGTGATATACATTCTTTTCTGTCATTGGCTGTCATAGTCATTGGTTTCATAAGTGAGGTTGACTAGGAAGTATTTGGAATCATGATTTTGGCAGAGTGTATTTCTGTCATACCTGCGTCCTTTAAGAATCCTTAATTATGGATTTACATGATCCTCAGAATCATGTTTGTTGCTGTATAATGGTAAACTGAAACTAAATGTAGCACCTTTACCTTGCTTATTGTTTTCACCCCGTATAATTCCTCCATGCGCTGCTACAAGATTCTTGCACAGATATAGCCCAAGACCAGTCCCGTGTTCTGATTTGGTCGAAAATTTCGAGAATAACTTTGGATAAATATCTGGATCTATTCCTCTCCCAGTATCTATTATTTTTATCGTGAGGACTTTGGATTCAAAATCGGCTTCCATATCGATCGTTATCGTACCTTTATCTTCAGTGAATTTGATAGCATTACTGACAAGGTTGGAGATAACCTGAACTAGTCTACTCTGGTCGCCTCGGACTTCGACACAGTTAACTGATATCAAATGAACCAAAGAGGTTAGCTTGTCTTTATTCCAAATTAATTCAATATCTCTATGGTAATTCTGCATTTCGTTTCTATAATCAATGACTACTGCTTCTATGACACTAAAGATATCAATTGCTTCTTTATTTAACTTAAGGATCTTGCTATCTATCCTGGTTACGTCCAGAACGCCTTCTGTTAATCGATAAAGACGCTTTGAGTTTTTTGTTATGATTTCCAAAATTTCCTTTAAATTATCATCCTTATTTCTAGCCATTGCTACCTCAGATAAACCAAGTATAGGTTGTATAGGTGTACGTAATTCGTGGGCGGCAATATCAATAAATTCTCTTTGAGCATTATCCCGCATAGCTAGTTCTTGGTATAGATCTTGGAGTTGTTT
>JAATVR010000485.1 GCA_014523665.1 Nitrososphaerales archaeon TH526 | reverse complement strand
GGTTATGAAGTCAATATGGCATTTAGCTCTAATGAATGTCTAAGATTTTTAGAACAATCCAATCCTAGCAAGATAGACGCAGCATTAGTGGATGGAAAAATAGCTGAAGACAGAGGGGCAATGGTTGTGTCTAGAATAAAACAACTCAATAAAGATATAAGAATTCTGGTTGTAGCTAATAATGATAATCCAAAAAATATTATCTTAGAGTATGGGGCAGATGACTTTGTAATAAAACCAGTAGGTGGAGAAACACTTCTAAGCAAGATAAATATGCTGATTCACGCCCAAGCTAAGCTCTTAGATCCGTAAATTCAGTATGTCAATTATTGCAATTCAAAATTTAAATTTAAATATGGCATAAACGTTAATCCTATTTGCTTTGAAGTCAGTTGAGATTCCAAAGTCGTCAACTACCTGTGCTACTTTCCGGCTATCAAAAGAAAGGTTAAATCAATTACGTAGTGTATCTGAAGCTAAAAATGTCACTCCCAACACCTTAGTTAACCAAATAGTCAAAGCACATCTGGATTGGCACAGTAGAGCTGCACATGCCAGGCTATACTACTTGCCAAAATCATTTTTGATTAGATTAATTAATGAACTTACAGATGAAGAAATACGTGAGCTAGCTAGGGATACAGCAAAAAATGATCTTGTGGATATAAGTCTGTTTCTACGGGGAGGGTTTACAATTGCTTCACTCTCAAATATTACAGAAACTTGGTTAAGAATAGCACAAATGCCCTATAGGTGTGAGATTAATGGAGATGGTTGTAAGGTTATCATTGAGCACGATATGGGCATAAAATATTCGTATTTAATTAAGGAAATCTCAAGATACCTTTTGGAAGTAGCGTTTGAAGCCAAATCATCTTGTGACGTTACCGAGAATGCTGTTATTATCAACTGCGTAATAGTATAGGATAGACATTCTTAGCCTAGCTAAAAAGTTTGCCCTTGCCAATTTGTTTTTTGGAAGAGATCTCAGGAACTATGATCACAACTAGGCCTCTATATTAGAATAAAAATAGGCTGCGTATTCGTAGAATGAGAAATACCAACAGAAGAAGTTTCTTAACCTTTTATTTTTTACTTATACAGACAGATAACCAAGTTCTACAACGCCTTTTTAACTTCATACTAACTAACGTTAGGTTCCTATGGGATAGGGACGGCCAGTCCTGGCATTGACAAATGGATAGGCTGGTCGTCCTATCTGTTTCATAATATGTTGCACAAATCTTGAATGTCGGCAGTCGACTACACAATATTCTTGCCGACACTCCAACGCAAAAGGTAGGGCTGTCGCCTCGTATTGGCATTCCTTCTCATGGCCGTCCTACCTGCGCACTCACTATAACTAGGTGTCATTTTTATATTATGTTATACAATCACTGCTGGCAGTTTGGACCTTAAATCACTCATAATGTCCGCACTGTCCAATCAATCAATGCTTACGGGGCGGGCGACCAAATGCGTTTGACATAACCGCTTATTGGTCGCCTGCCTCTACCTAAAACCCTTTAATAGTTTGAATATCATAACTACTTGACTTCTAACATATAGAGTAGGCGACCATGTTCTTCTCTCAAAAGCCTGGTCGTCTACCTATTTTAAAACTATTTTATAAGAAGGCGGCCTTCTCCATACGATATTGACGACCCACGTACGTTGGAAACTAAGCAGCAGCATCAGCTTCAAACTTCCCAGTCATTCATCTCAAAGCAAAAGTCAATCGATCTTCCATCAAAGTTTAATCCTAAAGTCACAAACGAGTTGGATAATATGGCCTTCTGTTCGATATTATACCCATAAGTGTCAAATCCTTTCTCTTTGACATATTTTGCTATAGGAAGACCAAGTTGACCTAGGCCTATTATTAAAACTCGAGAATTTCGGAAATTATTTCTACAAGTTAACCTGCTTATGCTGATCATCGTGTCTACTTATTTATCGAATATTTCTTGTAAGTCATCTTTGGACATGCTTTAAAGGATATCAGCTACCTATTTTTCGGTTTACGAATGCTCTAACTTCTGTCATTCTACCAGCTAACTAAAGCATTGATTGAATGTATCATTTCTGACACGACGGGCGATATTCAAAATACAAATAAAAGCTTTACCAGCAGATTTTATTGAAATACAATCTGACTTCAATTTATTACGCTTAAAATAAGCCGAATCATGTAAGTTTATGCACCACCAACACACACATGTATAATTATTCATGTTTTTAGAAATCAATATTTCTTATGCTTCTAAGTTAGTCCACGGTTTATGATGTTTTTACGGTAGTACTCTGTAGTTTGTCATATCTCAATTTCATCACTAACAAAGTGATATTAAGAGCAAATCCCGTAGCATTGGTCCCAATTATGACTGGATCAGATCTTATAAAACCGTAGATAACCCAGAGAAACATTCCAGTTGCAATCAAACTCATTAAGTGAATAGACACATCGGACATCTTTTTAGTTTTGTAAGCTTTTATTAACTGAGGGATGAATGATGATAATACCAGAATGCCAGCAACAGTTCCAATTATATCAGCATACGCAACAAGATCTTCCATTTCATTCTCAATGGTTACAACATTGGATATAAGAGAAAATAATTAGGTGAGTCTGGCTCACTCATTGATTGTTTCCATACGTAGTTGTTGATGATTTTCATGTTTCCAAGTACTGCTATCGGACCCAGGAATCTTGGCAAATAATTTCTAATCATAGTATTAGTCCCAATAAAAATCAGGACCATTATAACTTGAGATCTGATTGCATTTTGGACAATTCTCCCTTATATCTTCGTGAGGTTCAGCTTGAAGAGTCTCTTCATCTGGGGTTTGCAACACTTCTGACTTGTATTCGTGACCACAGTTTCTACATGTGACCATTACAACCATTGTATTAGGTCTCGATCTTTTGGGTCTTATAATTATTTTTCGAGTTGATCTATCAATTCTTAGACGTTATTAATTATGAAGTTACTGATCCAGACAATGGATTCTTTTTTATCAAATCAGCCATAAAAGCCAGATTTTGTGCGGCTTTTTTTTGCGGTAGATGTATAATTATCTTCAAAATATTTCTGAATTTCTTCTTTGCTCTTGTCGCCTTTCTTTCCGAGCCCAGGCCACAATACAGTCAGAGATCCAAATGGTGGAAATGTGCCATTAACCAATAGAAACGTTTAGTTATCAAAACTCCATTCTATTATAGCCACCTCGTAATAGTGGATTGGCATAGTCTTAGGAAACACCGATGTAACGGTGACTTTATCAGAGTATTTCATTTGAGATGATCAATTCATCATGAAATCTGTGGATCGAAGCTGCCGAGCCGGCAGTAACAGATCTAAGTTGGTCGGTTCAATAGTTCAAGTGGGCTAAAAAAAAGACCGTTGCTGATGGGGAGCTTCGTACCCATCAACACTGTCTTGATGAACATGCCAGAACTATCTCTTGACATTATATGATGCATAACATTGGATAAAACTATTACAGGTAGTATTCTGTCAGTATGTCACTATCAACAGCGGTTGACAGGAATGAACAAGTAGTTTTAGGTCGGTCAGGATAGTGCAGCCTCCCTGTTAAAGAACCCTGTCATCCTGCTGCTTATTATCCTCGATTTTAAGTGCAATTCTTATTCGATGGTAATATATTGTCATGGTAACATATTGTCGGCTTACGTTGTTGCAAGACGTGATCTATAATCGTTATATACCTTCAATTATATACTAATATGACTATGTATATTGATGATACTGTCTATAATAAGTATGATGTATCACAGACGATTAAGTGAGAACTTTATGGTGAATTTATGCTTAGGGATCTGATATTAGGACTTGCGACTGTGTTTATGGCTGGTTCTGTATTTATAGGCTATATCTTTCGAAGCTGTAAAAATGACAATCCCAGCCTCCAATCTGACCGCGCTGGAAATGTTAAGAGTTCAGGTAGGACAGCCGAATTAGATGTCCCGACACCTGAACCTGAGTCCGAATGATTACCACAAGCTCACTGAAGAATGACTAATTGTCACAATGTAAAAACAATTATGATAAATCTGCTCGTCGATTCAATTAATATTCAGCACTGGAGCAACAAGCACAGGTGATGGTGGTGGAGATGGAGATGGTGGACATGGTGGAGACGGCAGTGACGGAGAGAACGATGGAGAAGACGGATCGAACTAGTTAGAGTTAGGTAGTAGTATAAAATCGAAAAAACAATTCAGTTTTTATTTTTATTTTTTGTTCTCCATTATAGGCATTCTAACATCTTTTAGTTTATAACTTAATCATTTTTATATCATGTTGCGTATAGTCAGGAAGATATGTCCTAGCGACTGCAAACACCGTCTAGACATACACAATAGGACAGGGCAGCCAGGTTGGTGGTTTCATCCCCTGGTTGATCACCTATTATCTATACTATTATTTTCACCACGTTAACCTCTATCGGGGTTCGCGAAGCAATCCATTTAACTCTAGCCGACTCCAAGATAATTTAATAATTGTTAATAGCGAAGTTACGCTATTGATATTACAGTACAGCCCTACGTGTTGTCTCATATTGGAGTTGGCCGATAACCTTGGTTTCCACTAAGCCACCGACCAACTCCTTAATTAACCTGTTAAGAGTAAAGTTGAGCATATGATAGCTGGTCGGAATTGACCCGACTACTGGCACAAACTGGAGTTGGTTGGTGCTTACACTAGCCAACTCCATTTGGTTAAAATTCAGTAATTAACTATCTGTTGAAGATAAAATCGTAGACAAAATTCTTTGTTACATTAAAGTCGCGGCGTCATACATAATTTGGACAAATCAAAATAAAAAATAAAACAGTTCTCTGTTATCTGCTAGGGTGGAAGAGTCGAATTGGATACTATCACTAAAGCTGGATTCGATGCTCCAGAATGATAGAGACCGCTTCCGTTGTACACGGCAGTAACAGAGATTATACCTTGAGTGTCAGGAGCATTTGCAGTCGTGGTAAACTTTCCAGTAGTGCCAGTATTTTGATTATCTATTTGTTTTAATGAAGAAGGCTGTATCGCTTCTGAAGCTGACTCATATAAGAAAGAAACATCTGAGCTGGGTATAGGTTGAAGAGTTATTTTGTCGACCAACATACCTGTTATGTTAAATTTCTCACTCGGCTTGACTATTGGCCAAGGTTGGATGGTGAGAGTCGAAAACTCTGGAGCATGTTTTATTTTAAGATCGGCTGTTGCATTTCCAAATGAGGTGCTATTTTTAAGAAATATTGCTTGCGACATATTGGATTGCGTTTGGTTTACGGTTTCATTTTGTATTTGTTGCTGTGCCTTAGAATAATTATTTTCGTCATTATATGACAAAATCACAAATGACAATCCCACGGAAACGGATATCCATATTAGTATCTGGATAGAATTTCTCATTAACCTTTTAGTGTTACATACTATTTAGCCATACCTGGTTACAAAATTGGATCGCCAAAGGTGTGATTATTTAGGCACAATCCCCATTCTTTTGTTGTTATTGTCAAGAAACTGCTTTCTTATGATCGATGAAATGGTTTTAAAAAATAACCAAGAATTGTTTCCAATTAACCGATCTTGATGAATGTGTCAAGAAATTTTTCTGCATTATATCTTATGCGATATTGAATAAAGTTTGCTAAGAGAAAATGATTGGGATAAAGAGAGGTGCTCAACATGTGATGAAAGCTGCAGCGTATATTGGACATGGAATTAAAGAAAACACAGAATTAGCCGAGCATGAGGCTGGCGTAGATAATGTAAAAAAAGGTGCGTCATCAGTTTTTAACAAGATAAGAAATGTAATAACTGTTTTTCACAACAGGCTTTTTCCAGGTTCTATTATTTTCATCCATGAGTTAGACATCAAAAGATTCTGAGCAAAAGACATAGATTAGACTAGCTTAGTTTGTTCACTCTGTATACATAAAAGGCCTAGTAGTGAGTAGCTAACTAAGGGTTCTACTATCTGCGTAAGATGTGGCGCAAATCTTATGCCCCACTCATATTGTAATGTATGCCATGGATTTTGGCTAGAAGAATTTACAAGCCCCTACTATGAGTTTATTGATAATGGTTACGAAGTAACTCTTGCTTCTCCTAAAGGTGGAAAACCACCAGTCGATCCAAAAAGTCTTAAAAAAGAGAACCAGAGCGAATCTACGCAGCGTTTTGAAAAGGATGAATCAGCACAGAAAAGATTAGAAAATACTATTATGTTGAACCAACTCACGGCTAGCGATTTTGATACATTGTTTCTGCCAGGTGGTCATGGACCAATGTGGAATCTTTCAGCCGATATTGACATAAAACAATTAGTTAAAGATTGTTACTCCGATTATAAAATTATTAGTACTGTTTGTCATGGTCCTGCAGGGCTGTTGCAGGCAATAGATCAAAATGGAAATTCAATTCTGAAGAATAAAAAAGTAACCGGCTTCACAAATGATGAGGAGAATTCTGTGGGATTAACTAAAGTGGTCCCATTTTTACTGGAGGACCGCATGAAAGAACTTGGCGGCAAATTTGAAAGAGGACAGGATTTCAAACCGTTCATAGTAAGTGATGGGCGATTAATTACAGGACAAAATCAAGTCTGCATCTCTTGCTGCCGAAAAAGTGGTAGAAGTTCTTGGAAAGCAATAAAACCATTCGGGTGTTTAAGAATACTTACCGAGTCGAAGAGAATTATACTATGATAAAAAGGAAAGCAGTTACTCAGAACCTAACGGACTGTTTTCTCATGCTAAGCTTACTTTTCAGAGCCAACCATCTAACTAAAATTGATAAAGAAAGCAACCAAAAGGTATAAAGAACCAGTTGGTGATGTAGCAGCGGCCAACAGAGCTAAGAAGTTCAGTCAAGAACATATTAGGAAATTGTCATTAGTTATACTTAATCAACCAACCCAGCCCAATGAAAGGTAAGCACCATACTAAGGAAGCAAAGCTAAAGAATTCACTGATTCGCAGAGGTAAGAAACAATTATCCGACCAGTAAGAAAGAGTGCAGAGGCTAGAAGAGGAGGAAGAAAGGTCACTGAAGAGACACGGCAAAAAATATCTAGAGCACTAAAAGGCAGAAAGAGATCGAAACAAGCGAGACTGAATATGTCATTAAGTCACTCAGGTATGAAGAGAGGACCTCAAAGCGAAGAACACAAGAGGAAACTTAGTGAATCCATCAAGAGAGCATGGGCTAACAACCCAGAGCGAAGAAAACATGATAGGGAAAGAGTAAAGAAATGGTGGGCTGACAGAAAGAAGAAGAAGCAGCAGTAGCCACATAATGATTAACTAAAGGACTAGGTAAGGGAAAGGGGAGTAGTGGAGTATCCACCAAGAAAACTACTAGCCAGGCTATGAATGAAGTATTGCCATTATAACACTTACCCTCCACGGATAAGGGAATTCTATACCTAATGTTGGTAAAGGAGATATTTAGGGTGTTTCAGGGTTTCTGTATTCTTAACTATAATTAGTGGGCCGTCCCCTATTAGTCAGCCCACAGGGTTTTGACGCCTACACCATTTGATTAATAATGCAGTCTTTCTATGGTTCCAGTTCTACACTCAGTCGAAAGGAATAAAGGCTAATCGCTTAGGAATAATCGCACTTATATCTAATATACGTTCGCAGTGTCCAGTTGGTTTTGAATTCATTATAGATGGAGCAACAATTTCAAAAGATGGAACGAAAGCTGATGCATTGAGTGTGGTGGGTGATATCTCACTATGCCCCGCCATACTTGCTCTTATCGTGAATAATATTGGTTTTTGGGGTAGTAACACCATGTAAGGAGGGAGCATTGGAATCGATACTTTCTCCTTGTTCTAATCTCAGGTTACTTGGACTCTGTCCCTCATATGAGGCAGCGATATCTGATCTGTTTCGGTTATGGAGCTCTTCGGTGATCATGCTTCTAATTTTGTTTGCTGGTATGATCACTTCTTTTGTATTTTTATTTCTTTGAGAATTGGAGTTTCGAGTTGGCTTTGAATTCCTGCTCGTCTCTTTGTTCATTTGTCTGTGACCTATCTTGCGTACAACCTTTTTCGTTATATCTCTAGCCATGAGAAACGGTACTCCCGAGCGACTGACAGTCTGAGTCATTCGATGCGAGTCGAATTTTTCTTGTCGACCGCTGGATCTAGTAACATAAATTGGTCTTTCTTTCTTAGGATTTATACGTGGGCGTCTAGTTTTCCTTGTTACTCTTCCAGTTTTGTGAATTCTTTCCGACCTGTTCGAAATGTTATTTGGCTTCCTAGTCGCTTTACTAAATCGTGAAGTGACCATCCCAGGTCTCACCGATCTTTTAATTTTTGTGTTATGTTTGGCAGTAAGCACTTTTCTTCGAGTAGGCGGAATTTTTGCTCTTTTTCTTGTTGTACTTTTGATCTTATTTTGTGAGGTATAAGTCCTACCTTTTTTTGTCTGGCTTGCTTTTCTCTTAACCATGACTGATTAAGGTTCTATTTTATTATTCATATACTTATCGGGCTCAATTTGAAATACGTGATTGATTCAATTGTGACAATTATTATCTGTGTCGCCTATGGTAATAGTCATCTTCCCATGACTCTTGGACTAGGCTCAGTAGTAATAATAGTCGTACATTTTAGGAACTGGGTTTATATTGTAATCACATAAATTATTTTATCAATCAAAATATCCTGTAATCGATCAATTACAAGTACTCTTTATAAATAAAATGTCCCAGCCATAGCAAATGGCCTGGCATTATTCAGACAATGATTGCATTATGGAATAAGAGCGTTTGATATTCTTCAGCCTCGGCCAAGAAAAGTGGGTAGCGTTACGTAATTTCTTTGCAAGTTTCTCTGCATCACGAGTATCTCCTTTCGGTGTTACTGATGACTCTGGTAAAATTAGACCAAATACTTTTTCCGGACCGAGTGCGCTAACTGCGAGCCATGCGGCTACAGAAGAATCAACTCCTCCACTCATCCCCAATATTATGCCTTTAGATTCCCTGGCCCGAGTCTCTGACTTAATAAATTGTGTAATGGATTTAATAATCTTCTGTTTACGTTTCTCTTCCATAATTTGAGTATAAGGATTTCAAATGGCTTTATATATTTGATAACCTTCCAACTTCAATCGTACCTGAAATATCTCTTATCCTAAAGTGGTCTTGGTTATGCTAGGATAAAATTACAAAAAGACCTGAGATTGCAGCCACCATTTGCCTTTCATTTAAAGTTCAAAAGTTACAGAATGTGATTTGAATTTCAGGTACGCATGGAGTTAAAATTAACTATCTCAGGCGCAATTTGCTATGACCGTTAAAATCGTTATATTATCCACAAAGCCTATTTCTCAACCATCCATATAAAATGCCAAATTATAAAGTATTATATAAGATGTTGATAGCATGATTTTAATGACTAAATATCTGAAATTCTTAGGAATGGGAGTGTGCCTACTAGCCGCTGCAGTTGTTGCGGTAAATATGTCTCATAGTGTAATAGCACAGAATAATACATCGGAAAGCAATACGACAGGTATTATCTCTTCTAACCTAACTGGGGCTCAATCCTCATTAGAAGCTGTAAATGATACGAGTGCGGTTAACTACGCTGAAAATCAAAGCGCGAAGTAACTAGAAGCAGCTATAGATATCCATTCTATTTTATTTTCTACAAGAATACTGAAAATCATATTAATAGATCTTTCATAGAAACTCCTGTCCCACAGGACTATTAGATCGGTAGTGACATCTCCGTTACCCAATCAAAATGTATTCATCAATTCGTATTGGAAATCAGAAGTATCCTATGGCAAATTCCATCAAAACATAGTAGGATCCCCCCGAGAATAGTAAGAATAGCTATAAGTGTAACTCCTGTAGGTCTATACATAAACGGTGCCAAATTTGTCCTGCTATTTATTTTAGAAAGAGGTTGAGCAATGCCGTCTTAGTGTCTGTAAACATAGTAAAATCATACCTTACAAAGTCAGAATACTATCACATGTTTTTTGGTTCTTTCAATGAACTTTCCGAAATATTAAGATAGACTTCTCTATCCCTATAACGGTCTACTTTGGACTTTGGGAATTAGATATTCACGTTCTTACTTGAGTTCACCGTCTATTATATTCAGATTATCTTTGTACTCCTCAAATGCTCTTCCGATTTTTAAATTATCATTTATAATAGCGGCAGCTCTGTGGAATGCATAATAATTGACGTTGTCTGCTTCACT
>JAATVR010000484.1 GCA_014523665.1 Nitrososphaerales archaeon TH526 | reverse complement strand
TTATTCTAGGTTTGAGTTCTTCATTAATACTTATGAAAGTATCATTATTCGTATTATATCGGAGGTTTAGTTGTTCGGATGTTCCATTTGCAGCAGTTATATTTTGGGCAAGAAATAGAGTAAGGTTCCCAAAAATAGTATTAAAAATAGGATTCCTATCCGCCTCCTGTACTGATAGCAGTCCATTGTGATTATGGTCTAGAACCTGTTGAGCGTAGAGTAACGGAAGCGTAACTCCCTGGAAGTATCCCATATCACTCAAGTTCCGTGCTAGTGCTCCCATTAGGACAATGTTATTTACTTTTCCGGGATTGTCGATTGCAACTCTGGGAACAATCGTTGTGCCCTCGCTATGTCCAACTAGAGTAATATGGTTCGTATCAACCTCTGGTTGCTGTATAAGAACATTTAGGGCCTTCTCTGCATCATTCTTTAGTTCATCAACAGTTACATTCCCCCATACATTGCTATCCAGAACTGTCAGATTCGCGCCAAAACCTCTCTTGTCATACTGTAATACTGCAAAGCCTCTTTCTGAAAGATATTCGGCTATATCAAAGAACGGTCTACCAGGCGGATAAATAATTGAGCCTGTTTCGTTATCTATGTGAACGTAGCCTGCGGTTTCATTCATATCTGTGGTTCCAGAGCCAGGTACAAGAAGAACACCTGGGAAGGGACCGTCCCCATTAGATGGAAGATTCAGCCTAGCATTAGTCTTTAAACCATTACCCAAATCTATAACCATATTTCTATATTTTGTTGTCTGCAAGTCTGATTGAGCATGAACTGTGAGGGCTACACCACAAAATACCACTGATGCAAAAAATATGGCAATTATTATAAACAACATTTTCAAGGGACTACAAAACTTACAACTAATGAGAATTACTTAAAGTTGTTGACTTGCTATCCCCAAGCGCATAAGTTAGTAATCAGAGTTCGTATTCAGTTCACGCAAAATCATAGGAGTGAAGAGTTATTGCTAATGAACGATGTAGTCTAAGGCGTCGGCAGAAATGTCTCATCTATTCGTTAATCAAAACTGTCGTCAAACAGCACTACTCCACCAAAATAGTCGACATCTCATGAAGAATGGAGCATGATTTGAACGCTATATCAAGAGGGATACCTGTTTAAGGTTTAGAGCCCAAAATTTATGTCAAAAATGGTTCACACACCCTTGGGCCCAGTGTAATATTACTTCTCAAATAGGATTCTCTGAGCAAAAAAGAGAGAGAAAAAAGATTGGAATGTCACTATTAGACGTGGGGAAGGAATCAGAGCCCTACGATTTATTCGTCTATGCAAATAACGCCGATCAGACTAGGGAAAAATATGTTACAAGATTGAAAAAATTCCTAGAAATTATTGGATTTGATCGAGATGGGAAATTAACTATCCGAGAAAATTGCAAGGTATTTACAGATAAGGCAAGGTCTGAAAATGGATGGCTAGTGAATGTAATTATCCAATTTCTCCAATATCAAAAAGGTAGGGTGAGTTGTAAGGAAATTACTGGCTCTACGCTTCGGAATTATGTGAAAGTTCTGAAATTATTCTGTGAAATGAATGACCTCTTGGTTCCATGGAAAAAACTCACTCGTGGCCTTCCCAAGGCTAAAAATTATGCAGATGATAGGGTTCCTAGACTCGACGAAATTCAAAAAATACTTGCATATCCAGATTGGAGAATGAAGGCTATCGTCTGTACCATGGCTTCCTCTGGAATTCGTCTCGGCGCATGGGACTTTTTGCTATGGGAACACATTACACCTATAATGAGAGATTGTAAACTAATTGCAGTCGATGGAATTCTGGTCATATATTATTACTGAGGATAATAGAGGGTTCGAGGGTTTAAGTTATACTACTTATGCCGGGCTATTCTGGTCTTTTTCATAGTATTCACTCTTTGTGAAAAACTGAGTAAGTTATTCTCTGAAATTTTCTACCAATTCGTTTTAAGCGTTGTTTGCAAGGCACAGGATGCGATCATCAACCAGGGCCAGACCAGCGCAAGAACGCCTGAAGCACTAATATCTCAAATAATGCAGAATCCTAGATTCGCCAAACCCGTACCAAGGCAAGTAGTACCAAGTAAGTGAATACGTTCTTAGAATTGGCAATTTTAAAACCTTTTTAACAGTGATTGAATTAAGACCTCGTCTGCGTTAGGGCACTACCTTTATGTCCCATTTAGCCGAACCTACCGGACTCAGTGGTAGGTGTCTAAAAATTCTCTGTTGCCGATCAGTCTTACTTACGAGATTCAGTAGTATTGTATTAGCGACTAAGGCAAGTGCAACAAACAATACGAATAGTGACATATGGAAACCAGGCTAGTTCTATAGAAAATATTTATGAACTGAGAATCCACCATAGTAATAATAGCGATAATTTGATTTAAAATAATGCTTTATTTTTTAGTCTAACAATATTGGGCTCCATCAGTGTAGCAATATGGCTGCATGAATGTCTTGAAATAAACTGTAGAGGGAACGCGCCTAAGACTCATAATATAGTCTGAAGTTATAGTGTTATACTACTATACAACACTATACATTGTGTATATGTATGCCATATAATGACGTATTAACAAACACATAATATTTTGCAGCCTATTGCTAGGTTGTTCATTTGAACCGATTAGGAATTAGGATTGCGTGGTGATTCGCTGAATCCTTGGTTTGATGCTGATCCTACTTCATTCTGTCCGTCCGGTAACTGTGATGCTCTGTTCTTGCACCAAACATTCAGTGGTGCCTCACCATTGCCACAACCATTGACGTTCGAGACTACATGGTTCGTTTCATAACTCTTTTTATGTTTGTGACCATGTCCGCCTGCCAATGCGCTGTCTGTGGTCACAAGTGCCGTAGTAGCCACTAACATTACTGCTAACGCTGCAACTATTGTCAAATATTTGGACTTCATATTTCTATCTGTCGCATTCCTAGAAGGCGCTGTTTATCTGCGTTGAGCAACTCCAGCCTCTCACTATATTCTGATTTATTTTCTAGTCAAGGATAACTGTAGAGAAAGGTGAAGGGACGCGATAAAAAGCAACTAGTCATGATGATGCACTGGGATGCGTTCAAGTTGTAGTTATTCTTCCTAGCCCTAAAAAAAAGAAGCAGTAGGTTTGTTCTTCACATTATGTGACTATTTTTCGCCAGAAGACGTTTGGCATGCATGTGCTGCATCTGGACCACACACGGTAGTGTTGATTCCAGATTTTGCACTTTCATTATTGTCAGAGGACCCATCCGCCGCTACTACGCTGCTGCTGTCATTTTCTACTGCTTCTGCCCTTGCATCTGTGTTGTTGTTGTCTGTTACTGCAAATGTTGTACTGACTGCAACGATCGATACCACCAGCATAGCCATAACTGATGCTGCCACGGCTATTACAATCGTAGTCATTTGAACCAATAAAATATACGCATACATGGCCCAAAAACTTCTCAGAAAGAAATGTTATATTTATTCTATCTAATATTTGATTAGAGTATTTGATAAGCGTTACTAGTTAATCAGTATCAAACTTCCTTTGTGATAGCGCTTGCGATCTAGTACGAGAGCAAAACCTATCCAAAGTCGATTGTAGGTAGCCCAAGGAAACAACCAATCATCATGACTTGTTTGATGGTTCAGAATGTCGCTGCAGTTTTGGCATTAGTACACCTAATGCTCCAGAAGGACTCTTTGAAAGGATAGAGAAAGAACCAGAGTCTACCTGCCTCTACAAAAAGCTATTCCTTGATTATACCTATGGACTAAACAGGATATACACAGGAGATGAGATAACCGCTGCCAAACAGTCACCTTCATTTGAAAGAGAATACAATCTCAAGTACTTAGGTCTTATTGGTAACATTTTCCACATTATGCATATAGAGGCAGCAATGGAGAAAGGAATGAGGTTTTCTGGTGCACCGGCTAATAGAAGCAACGTCACATGATGACTGCTTTGACGCTTTCAGATTGAGTCTAATGTTCTGGCATTAAGACTAGAAAATATGAAGAAAAGGAGAGAGGATGGTAGAGTTAGGGTGCATCAACTAGTTTTACACATTCAGCGAATACTTCAAACGTGAATAGAGCACTACCATGATTTGTAATAGTTACAGTCCACGCAGGGGCAGAATCCGTGACTGTTGCTCCTTGGAACTCAACAATTCCGAATCCTCCGGCTGAGATACGATATCCACCACCCGTAACTATCTCATCGGAATTGCATTTAGCACTGAAAGTTGATGTTCCTCCAGGTTGGACAATAGGTATACCACCAACATCAGGAGATATACTTGAAACCTGTCTCATTTCTAAAATTTTATCAGGTCCTGGTGGTCCTGGTGGCGTAGTTACACGCGTATTAACATCATTATCTTTCCCTTGCGCTAAGGACAGCAGTAGAGAAGTGTGACGGTACTCTAGATAAAGAGGCAACTAGCCATGATGATCTGTTTGATAGTTTCAGATTGTCTTTGATGTTTTGGCACTAAACATTAAGTGTGAGTGAGCAAGGATATAAAAAGGAAGTTAGTCGTCATCTTACAGTATGACCTTTATCTTCCCAACACTGAAGCACTTCAAAACCATTCTTGTCAACAAAACCACAGTCCATAAGGTCTTTGAATTCTATGCTATCTGGTGGAAAGGCATCAAAGATTTCATACATCCTATCTTCAGCAATACCAAACTCCTCTAGTGTTAAATCATCCATTGATGTGGCAGCCAATATCTTATTCTTCTGTGCTTCTGTAGTTCCAGCAGGCCAACCATAAACAAGTTGCTGGAACTGCAACCCTAAGAAGAATGCTGCTACAGCCAGGCCAGATCCCCGGTGTGGTCACGGTTGGATTCTATCATGAGTGGACCACCCCCTTGCCCGACTGGCGTAGAGCAGTGAAATGAAAGTAGGTGTCCTTGAGGTCGAGGGCGATCGAGGCCATCGTCTTGGTGGAACCGCTGCCGATCTCCGCGAGGTCGAACTCAATCCCATTTGGGAGGTTGATGCGGACGCGATGCTCGGCCCCCGTCGCAGGGCTTCGGATCGGACGGGCGGTGGACTCGAGCACGTCGGGGATCACGATGCGTGCTTTTCGGCGCTCGATATTCACGTCAAACTCGATGTGTTTGAAAAGCGGGGGATGGACTGTGCTTGACATCATCCGATAGACCCACCAATGGGTCGCCCTCTCGCTGGTCTCGCCACCGTACAGGATGGTAACAAGAGCGTCTCGTTGCTTGCCGTCCGCCCGCTCATCGATGACGGCCTGAATCTCGCCGTTGCCCTCGTAGATCGGTCCCGGCCAGGCGTAGAGGAGGGCTGCGCCGAGGCCAGCGAGCGCCACGTTTCCAAAGCGGCCCTAATCGATGCGAACGGCCGCGAAGCCGCGACAGTCTCCGTGCGTTGGGCGGCGTGACTCGAACTGACAAGGACAGGCGTAGTCGCAGTTGCAATTGCTAAACTCGGCTCCTTCGATGTACCAGTCAACCTGT
>JAATVR010000483.1 GCA_014523665.1 Nitrososphaerales archaeon TH526 | reverse complement strand
TCTAAGAATTTTTAAGATATATTGCTCACTTAACAATTTGTTCTTTTTCATTAGCTTAAATAATTTAAAAAATAAATCAATGAAAGTGATTTTGGTTAAGTTAACGGGTACGAAAGAGACGTAGTAGTCCACCAGACCTGCCAGCACTTATGGCCCGAACTGGCAGCACATATAGCTCACTGTTATTCATTGTATTTGGCTTTGCAGCAGCTTTGCTTATATACAAATTCAAGCCTGTCATTAACATTAACTGAATGAAAAAGAAAGAGAGGGGTTAATTAATTAATTATCTGCTCCAGGTACGCATTTACCCGATCCGGTTGCTTTACAGTTGTGATTATCTGACTGAGTATTACCAGGATCGCAACTACTTGCTGGTCCTGTGCACAGTGTTTTTGGATCGGCAGAGACACTATTTACTAGTGAGGGGGCTATTGCGAGACCAACTACTGCTGCTGCTACGATTGCAAACATTAGTAATGTTTTCATTTCTAACAACCTAGTTTGGTGGGTTTACGATGGCGTCGTTACAGTCGTCGCTTGATTGCCCTCTGTTGCGAGCGGTGCATTCGTCGTCTCTATCTCCACCAGATGCGTCTTCAGAAGCGCCGGGACAACTGTCTCTGTCTGCAAATTTCGGATCGCTACACGATGGGTCTTCTTTGGGTGCTGGATCAGCAAATACAGTGCTCATATATGGACTTATTGCTATCGCCAAGATAGCAACGATGCCTGTTGCCAGAATCAGTGCTTTTATAGCCATTATTCCCATATAGTGCTTTGTACTATAAAATAATAGTGGGGGATTTTTAGGAAGAAGATCCCGTAAAATATCACTATGATATTTTAGTGTAAATATGTAACTTATTTTCTCGTACAAACATTTAATGATTAAAAATGCTTCTTTTAAGACAGAGTCGAATCATTTTGCAAGAATTGAATCAATTTGTAATTACATAATATAGATCTTAAATTTATAAAATTTTAGATAATACTAAATTTAAAAAAAATCTAGAAAGACTATAAAATGCCTATGGCATTTGACGTCAGAACAGGCAACAGTGCTCAGAGAACAAGCAATAGCCATACAAAATAGTTTGGGGTGGCTTACCACTGCCACATTAGAATCTTCGATGTCAAAGCACTAGGTGCGCTTTGAAGAACATAAACCCCCCAAAACTATGTCAAATAAGTCCCATATATTTGAAGAATAGAATAGAAAAATAGAATGGATTTCAACTTATGTTTGGATTACCCTGGATAATTGTATCAGAATAATTTTCCCATGAGTTTTTCTCATAAATATGTACGTAATGTTTTTATAGTATCAAACAACGGTTGAAGAGGATATAACATGAACACACAAGTAGTGATGGGAGCGGTAGTAGTCTCGATGACTCTAATCCTGGCAGCGCTTGTAGCGACTCCGGCGATGAATAGTGTAGTCTTGGGTGACGGTGGTGGCGGTGGTGGGTCACACCACGGATGTGACCCGGGTAGTAACGGATACGATAATTCTGGAGGCAAATGCTGCCACGACGGCGGTAACAAAGACGGCGGCTGCAAGAAAAAACACAGCGACGATTGACATCCATACATCATTTTTTTTATTCTTCAAGTGAGATAACGACGGCAGTGACATCTCGGCTAATGAGCCATTTAGAATATAATATCTGTTTAAAAGTCAATTCTCATGTAAGTACGTTACCGCAAGCGCAGCTCTATAGATGCACATAGAATTTGAGAGTCACTAATACGCTTTATTTCTAGATTAACCAAATGTACGGTGTGCTGTTTCATACTCTGCCAATTCTTCAGAATGCCGTAACACCCGCTGCATCGGAGCGTGGTCTAGCGCGCTTTAAGACTTTAATCATCAGCATCTAGCAACGGATGGCAAGTCACTTAAGTTTGATTGTTGCTTGTGACTTGCTTATCTTCCCCTTGTAAATTTTTTTAGAGCGGCATTAGTAAGCTAATTCCATGAAATGTTACTGATATCACCGCTAGCAACTAGCTAGAGAGTCAAGAGTGAGCTGATCTTGACTGACAGTAGATGTGTCAGAATGTTTCCCTAGGAGGTTGTCAAAATGATGTCAGTCAGAATGTCAAAATGGTTGTCAAGATTTATTATCACTTTTTGCAGCGGGGCTGACATTATTGTCATTGCTGGCTGGAGCCGGTTGCGAAAGTATTACCATGTAATATGTCGAATGCTATTACCATTCTAGACTCTATCTATACCAGTGGACAATGGGCGCTTTACTGACGCGATGACAGTAATGACATCAATCTATGAAAACTATTCTATATGATACTAGTTGTTCTATTCGCTCCACTTTTTAGAAAAATGCTGTCATACTGTCATACTGTCATAACGTTACAGTTTATCGCCAATGATGTAATCAAGATTGAAAATTGTGGGAGTGGCCGCGTAAGTTAGTGGCCCCTATGTATAGCACGGTCTACTGGATCAATGGTCGTAGCTATCGGCTTTGGGGTTCTCTTTTACTATCTTTTTGAACCGTATCCACCGTCGATTGCCATCTCTTCCATTCTCTACAAGAATCTTAGCAGCTTTCAGATCCACTTTTATTTCCTGGATTCTGTGTGTTAGCCATTCTGGATTGCCTGGAAACCATTTAGTTCTTTTGATATCTAGTTTCTTATCATCGACCCGATTCCTCAGATCCAAATATAGTTGCATTGGTTCTATGTCAATCACATCTTGGTCGTAATGATAGTTGAAAACATAGTCGATCAAAAGCCCGGCTAATGGATTGTTTTGAACAGCTGTAACATTCTGCTGCTGTACATTTTGATACCATGTATCGAGAAATTCATTATCTTTATTCCCGATCGCTCTAGATATTGTCTCACCCCAGATAACGAAGTCGGCTAGTCTATGATTTGGCTTTACTTGTTTCTCGACCTGGTCACATATTTTCAAAACTTTTGTTAGCACATCAAATACGTATCTCAGAATATCAGGCACTGACTTCTTGATTTCGTCAATGAATTTATTTTCGGAAACTAGTTTACTCTCTGAATTCTCTTCAAACCCATCGGGAATACTCTCCATATCCAAGATGAATGCCCGATCTAGAGCGTCTGAATTAGTAATAGGAATATTTATTCCAGTAATTGCCATGGCTCTCTGTGCCGAGAAGCTTCGCATCTGATCTGTTGTATATAACTCACGAACGCTCATGGAAATCCCGGTAACCCAGGTACATATTTCATCCATCAGGTCCGAGCTAACTTCGTTGTCATAACAGGGGAAGTACGAGTTGTATATACTAACTCTTCGATCTTTGTCGTCACGCGGAAGTCTCTCAACCAATGCATTCGCAGGACTCCGAGGGTCTACATTCTGACTTACGGATCTCAAAAACAAAGTCTTGCCGCTTCCTCGTGGACCGGTCGTCAGTAGTATGGGATGAGAAATATCTGGTATGAATAGTGAGATAATATAGATTTCTGCTATTATTCTCTGATACTCATGCTTAATATAGAATTTATTAACTAATTCCCGTACCCATCTTCGACTCTCGTCATCTGAATAGTTTTCTTGAAATTGAAGTCGGGGTTGTACTTGTTTTCGATTTGGGTTCCCGCTCAAGAAGAGAAGTGGGTTTTTAATAATTTTCCACCCATCTTTAGTTATCTTGACACATTGAGACTCTTCATTATTCAGATCATAGTATATAGTGTCCTCGATCTTTGCTATTCGATTATGGATTGTTCGGGTTTCAGTCGTGAAAGATTCAATTACTCTTTTTGAATTATTGATGATATTTTTACTTACGACTCTATTCTCAGTATTATAGTAAAGACTACTCAGGTA
>JAATVR010000482.1 GCA_014523665.1 Nitrososphaerales archaeon TH526 | reverse complement strand
TCATGCCTTTGCATAAAATCCTGCTTTTCGTTCAAAGATTTGGCCGTTTTGCATGGCTTTCCTTAGATACGTCTTGGCTTCATCCTCCGTAAATTTCCCAGTATTTACGAGTTCGTCAATGAAGTTTCTTTCACTCACGTCATTCTTATCGTCGCCTGCAAGAGCGTTAAATATCTCTATAAATAGCTTCAGCTTAGAGACTTCGCTGTGCGGTTTACCATGTAGCACTCCAAGATCTACCTTTCCGGTATTTACGTCCATACCAGCCGTCTCTAGCATTCTTTGCACCAAATATATTGCACGTTCAGCATCATCAGCTTCTACTCTGTCCTTTAACAACAATCGGGCTCGAGCAGTAGCTAACCTCACAAGTCCTTCAAGTTGTCTGGGAGTGACGGTGATCATTCCCTCAGCCTCTACATTTCGCATTTTCATGTAATAATCTTTAATAATTTCCATTGCTTCATTCGACAGAGAAGGCTCGATTTGCTTTGCATATGCTAGATACTTGCTAAGTAATTCCGTATCAATCGCGGGTTGAGCGGCACGATTAGTGTCCCTATGAATTTCTAGAATATGGCTAGCAACCCGACTATCCTTTTCTCTTTCAGGAGTATCCCGAACCACAAAAATCAGGTCAAACCTTGTAAGGAGAGGGATAGGTAGATTGACGTTTTCCGTTATATTCTTGAATGGATCGTATTTTCCATACATTGGATTAGCAGCGGACAGAATAGACGTTCTTGCATTCAACGTAGCAACGATACCTCCTTTCGCAACAGAACAAGTTTGTTGTTCCATTACCTCATGTAACGCAGATCGATCTTCTGGTCTCATCTTGTCAAATTCATCTATGCAAACCAATCCTTGATCGCCCAGTACTACTGCTCCTGCTTCGAGCATCATTATACCAGATTTGTCTCTAATTACAGCGGCAGTTAGTCCGGCTGCAGTAGATCCTCTCCCTGAAGTATAAAGTCCCCTTGGAGCAATCTTCGCGGCAAACTTTAGCATCTCTGATTTTGCTGTACCTGGGTCACCTACTAGGAAGACGTTCATATCTCCTCTTCTGGATGATCCGTCAGCAAGTTTCTTTGTTAAACTTCCAACGATCAAGAGTAATATGGATTCCTTTATCACTTCATGTCCGTATACATGGGGAGCGAATGATGCTATCAATTTGTCATATGCATCAGGTTTACTGGATACAGTTATGATTTGTCTTTCATCTTCGCTCCTTATAGTCAGACGCTCAATCGTCCGTGAGTCCTTATTACCAGTTCCTCCACCAAGATACTCGATATTATTGCCTTCCATTCTTAGTCTGAATAAGCTGGTTCTGATCTGCGGGGCGATCTGTTCTTGTTCTATTCGTACTATTCCCGTTAGCATAATTCTGTCGCCGGGACGACACTGATCGACAAGGTCTCCCATGACGGTCACTTCCACGTAATGGGGTAATTGACCGGCAGGCAAATCTTCTGGAAGCTCTTGAAGTCGTACCAATTGAAAGTCGGTGAAGATGCTATTTTCAGGATCCATTTCAAGCTCCTTTTCAGCACAATTAACGCATTTTGTGGGTTTCTTCAACAATAGACCCTTGAGCTGCGCTTCATTAATCGCATGACAGTTCACACATTGATACCCAATCTTCTTGGCTAATGGCTTAACTTCTGAAGATCTTACGACCATACCCCAGACCCCTATTAGTTTATCGATCACCTCCGCATTAATATCACGTAAAGTTCTCTGAACCGAATAATTGCCAATTCTAACCTTAATTCTATCGATTATTTCTTCTGCGTAGTCTGGGTGAATCTCATTCAATATCGTCAATACTGCAGAGTTAAATGCTTCAAGCATGTCATCAGGACGGTGGGTTATTTCCTTTGCAAGGTCAGGAGTAAAAGTATCAAAATCAATATAGTCGATTACAACAGACGTAGAACCGAGGGCCATCATGTGATTTATTCTTTCAAAATATTTGTAATTGCCTAGATTATCCTTAAAACCTCGCAAAAATCTTTCAAGTTCATTAGCTAAAGATGCAGAGGTCTGCTGTTCAGCCAAACTTCCTTAAAACCCTCTTTTTGAATGCAGAAGTAGATTCATGAATTAAATCATACAATTCGCGTTCCTCCACTGATAATTTTTCTCTTATTGCAGATGTTAATGCAGACGCTGCGGCCAGCTTTACAATTTTTTCGATTCGCGAAACGACGAATGAATTGAGTGATACAATTATTCTTTCCCGATCCTTTTCGTCCAAAGAGGAAAGATAGTCGTTAACTCTGATGTAAAAGTCGGCATTTATGCCTGACAGATCGTGAGCCCTTGCAATTCTCTCCAAGTTAAGTGTTCTTGACACGTAAGCAGCATTGTCTTTGTCGTTGATTGCGACTATTCCTGACTCAACAAAGTTCTGTGCCAGCCACTTTGGAATCGAGCTAATGTCCCCTTCCTTGGAATCGATAACAATATCATCCAGTGATACATTCACAGCACTCTTGTACTGCACCTTGACATCTTCTGCTAGGTATCCCAACTTGTACGAGTCTTGGACTCTCGTCAGTCGATTCTCATTCGAGAAGCGTTGGTAGTTTGGCATTTAATCGTGTCACCTGTTTTTAACGTAATCATTCGAGTTATATTTTTTCTTATGACAGTTTTATTTAAGCGGTGGGTAAATCAAACGTAACGTACGGTAACAACAATAATGGTCATGGTTATGGATCTCAAGGTAAATTTTGATGGTCTTAAACTCGTTGATGCTCAAGAACCGGTTCCCATCAGGTTATTAGATTGGAGAAAATTAGCTAATACCATATATGCCTAACAAGAACAAATGCACTTTTTTAGGACCAGGCTCTATTTGTGGAGCGATCGCTGAGCTAGAGAAAGGTAAGCAACCAAATCTTTGTGGATCACAAATCCAGTAGTTCCTGCACATCTTTCTCAACTAGATCAAATCCTTGCTGCCAAAAGTCTCTGGAAGAGATGTCGATTCCGATATCAGACAAAATTTCCTCTGTCTTGCGAGAACCTCCTGACGAAAGCAACTTGTAGTATTTGGGAATAAATGATAACTTTCCCTCTTTTCTAAATTGATGGTAGAGGGACAGAACTAGCAAATTTCCGAACGAATAGGCGTAACAATAGAAAGGAGTATGATACAAGTGTGGAATGTATAACCATTCCCATCGAAAATCATCTGAAACAGTTACCGAATCACCGAACTGATCTTCGAGATTTTGTAAGTACAGGTCTGACACTTCGCTTATATTGGCATTCTTTTCGGTTATAGACTTATGAGCTTCAATCTCAAATAAAGTAAAGTAAGCTTGTCTCATAATAGTCGCATACATATCATCGATCTGTGAAGCTAGCAGGATAGCATTCTGCTCGCGTGACAATTTGCTCCGAAGTCTGTCATTGAGAAGAATTTCCGCAAAGACTGACGCTGTTTCGGCCAAAGGTAATGGAGCGTGAGCAACAGATATTGGCATATCTGAAGCTGCCATACTATGTATAGCATGACCCAATTCATGAGCCATAGTGCTAACATCTCTAATTCTACCATCAAAATTAAGAAGTATATATGGCGTTAGTCTTGGTGTAACCGTATAACAGAACGCGCCACCTTGTTTTGCTTTCCTTATTTCGGAATCCACATGTTTTTCATTGAATACTCTTGTTGCAAATTTACCAAATCTCGGATCGAAATCAGAAAATGTATCAATGACCGTGCTAACCGCGTTCTGGTAGCTAAATCTTTCCCGATACTTCGCACTCAGTGTTAGAGGTGCGTACAAATGATACCTGTGAAGCCTTCTGAGGCCTATCATCGCAGCTTTTTCTTTGAAGTACCTCTGGAATACCTTCCTATTAGAACGACAAGCCTGGAGAAGAGATTCCACAGTTGAATCCTCCAGATTGTTATACATATTCCGTACCGAGATTGGTGTCTTAAATCCGCGCAATTTTATGAATTCATCATGCCACTGTATCACCTTATTGAAGTAAATCTCCCCTAGAACACCACTATTCTTTTTGTATTCTTTTAGTAGTGACTTGTAAGCTGCCACTCTATCCTCCTTCTTTGCGCTCCTAATCATCGAGAGCATCCTCTCCTTATTGCTGAATTTTTTTTCTATCACCCGTTTACCTTTTTTTAAATGTACAACAAATTCTAGAGAGCTAGTCATTCTGTCGTAGATCTTTGTGAGTGCTCCAGACCCGCTCACCTCTAGCGTGCTAATTATCTTCTCTTCTGGTTCAGACAACGTGAATTTGGACAGAAGCCGACTATGTCTAAGATGCTCTCTATAAACCATCGGTGCAGAATTTATCAGACGACTGGCGTTCCCATCATCAAGTTGTTTTTTAAACCAGATATCAAAAAATAGTAGGCGGTTTGATACGTCAGCTGACAGCATTTCCATTTTAGTTAGCAGGGCAGCGGCCTCGTTTGACGAAGTATCAGAAGCATATTTCAGATGGGCATACCCAACTGCGATACTGATCTGCTCATTTATTACTTCCATGAGGCTCATGAGTTTTTGAAATTGACTTGAAGAAATGCTTTCTTTAAGTATCCCGCGCTCACCTTCTATTCGCTTTACAGCCTGCTCAATCGATTTTATCAGATTCTGCAATTCTTCTCCTTTGTGATCTTCTATCAACTGTGTTAGATTCCATGTTGCCAGTTTAGGTCGCATCAAAAGCTCCATGCCCATCTGCATCCTATGAAGCGGTCACATATGTTTCTTGCATGTTCAGTTTGCTTCCCTATTCCAACAGTATTGACATTTTCAAGTATTGAAGAGAAGAAAAGGAAAGGCGTCACTACAGATCTGTAACCTAATGTATGGTGTATTCTCGTACTCTGCATAGATAAACAGTATTATGTTTAATAATCGTATATTTGGAAATACTCTGATATTGAGTCGAACTCATAGAATTGAAGAGAAGAAATGGAATTCAAATAATGAAGTGAAAATTCGTCAAAAATGGGAGAATGCTAGGATTAGCAATACCCTAAACAGTAGCGGGCAGGTCCCTTTTGTCATCGATACTCCCCCTCCGTACCCTTCAGGCCGGCCATGGCATATTGGAGCAGCGGCTCATTATGCGCAGATCGATATGATAGCTAGAACCGCTCGGATGAGTGGTTTCAATGTCCTATTTCCAGTGGGGATCGATCGAAATGGTCTTCCAATTGAAATCTATACGGAAAAGAAATACAAAATTAGGATGAGGAAAACAGATAGGAGAAAATTCCTAGAATTGTGCAAGAATGCTTTGGACGAACTTGAACAGGAGATGATTGATATTATGAAGTCGATTGGATTGAGTGCAGATTTCAAGAATTACTATCGGACGGATTCAAGCAAATTTAGAGCGCTAACTCAAAGTACTTTCATAGAGTTATGGAACAGGAAGATGATCTACATTGCTAATAGACCTAACAATTTATGTCCAGACTGCGGCACCACTATAGCTGATGCCGAAATCGTGTACGAGGAAGTTCCCACCAAGCTTGTATATATGTATTTTAGTACTAAGGATGATTCAAAGCGCATAATAGTGGCATCAACCAGACCAGAATTGCTTTTTGCTTGTCAAGGCGTTATAGTGAATCCTAATGACGAACGCTATGCGGATGTCGTAGGGAAAAGAGTATCTGTTCCTCTTTTTAACAGAGAAGTCACAGTTTATGCGCATCACTCAGCTCGACCAGAATTTGGAACCGGTGCGGTTATGGTCTGTAGTTACGGCGATCAGAATGATGTTTTGTTATTTAGAGAGCTCGGATTGAAAGAAATTATCTCTGCAGATATATATGGACGCACTACAGTCGAAGCTGGACCATATGCTAATCTTCCCATCCAAGAAGCTAGAGCCAAGATAATCTCTGATTTGAAAACATATGGCTTACTACAAAAAATCGAGGATATTATGCATAGAACTCCTTTATGCGAGAGAAGCAAAACCCCTGTGGAGATTGTTCCATTGCAAGATTATTACTTAAAACAAATTGAGTATATTCCCAAACTAAAGCAGCTTGCAGCTCACCTCAAGTTTTATCCTGAAATTCACAGACAAATCCTGATGAATTGGCTGGATTCGGTCGCGACTGATTGGCCCATTTCAAGGAGACGTTATTACGGGACAGAGATTCCTATCTGGTATTGCACGAATTGCAAATATCCTAATTTACCACCACCTGGAAAATATTACAGACCTTGGGAAGAGGATCCTCCATTCGATAAATGCACCAGTTGCGGAGCAGGAAAATTTGTTGGAGAAGAACGAACATTCGATACTTGGATGGATTCTAGCTTGACTGCTTTATACATAGGTACATACGGGGAAACAGATAGAATACGACAGCCCTACCCTAGTTCTATTAGACCCCAGGCAAAGGATATCGTTAGGACTTGGCTATATTATTCACTGCTACGTTGTGTTCAGTTGACCGATAAGCCGCCTTGGTCAAAGGCCTGGATAATGGGTTTTGGAGTTGACGAAAGGGGCGAGAAGATGAGTAAGAGCAGAGGCAATGTAATGGATCCTATACCCATAATCAATACATACGGTGCGGATGCGTTCAGATACTGGTCAGCATCAGAATGTAATCTGGGTTATGATTTTCGGTGCTCTGAACAAAAGATATCAGTTGCGAAGAACTTTTTGTCTAAATTATGGAACGTAGCAAGGTTCATATCCTCATTTGAGAGTGTCCCTGAAAAGCCAACCACTTTAGCTCCAAGTGACATGTGGTTGCTGGGTGAATTGCATAAGTTAGTCGAGGAATGTAGGAAAGGATATTCAGAATTTAACTTCTTTATCCCGTCAAATGCCATTCGCGAATTCACCTGGAACGTTTTTGCAGCTCACTACATTGAGATGGTCAAGTGGAGGGCCTATCTTGATGGTTCCAGTCAATCGCGGCATTCCTCGATCTATACACTTCATAAGTGTATGACAACAATCCTTACACTGTTGGCTCCAATATGTCCGTATATTACCGAGGAGATCTGGACGATCATGTATGAGAATGACAATGAAAGCATCCATCTGCTTAAGCTACCAGAAGTAGAGGGAGATTACGATGATTACTCTAAGTATACCCAGTTAATTGTTAATTTTAACTCCATGGTCTGGAACAAGAAGAAATCTTATATTTCTCCAGAAACCGGAAAGCCACTTTCACTAAAAGATCCTATAGAATTGGCGATTCCAGAGAGCCTATTGCCCTTCGAAGAAGATCTAATGATGATGCACAACATTAGGAGACCAGCTTAGCAAGAGATAACGGATTGTCCCTCTCGAACCTAAATATCGCAGTTACAGCAAGTAGGAGAGCAGCCGAGCTAGCCCACGTAATAAGATCACTTGGAGGGAGGCCGTACATTGCTCCCACGACAGGGATTAAAAGAGAGGAACGTACTCTTATCGAGGTATCAAAATTTTTAGAACTCGCCAAGGAAAGCAGACCCGACTTTGTCGTGTTTATGACAGGCCCCAGTGTATACTCCCTAATC
>JAATVR010000481.1 GCA_014523665.1 Nitrososphaerales archaeon TH526 | reverse complement strand
TAGGATACACAAATCGTATATCTATTATATCAAATATTATGAAAAAATCTTCGCTACTACAAATCGTAACTTGCAATTATGATTTCTTAAGAGGCCAAGAATATGTGCATATATTGATCTCGAAATAAAAAAAGTGAGGCAATAGACGGCGGCGATTTTATCATTGTACTCCGATGATATTTACTGCGTTTCCGTCACCTTGTATTTGCGAAAATAGATTTTGACAGAAGATATTCTCTGGCAATTTACCATTGCCACATGCATTGGCTTGAGATGCTGCTTGGCTCTTCTTTCCAGCGAATGCGCTATCTGATGTAGAAAGTGCTGTTGCGCCGATCAACATAACTGTCACTGCCGCTACGATCAGGAGATGTTTATTGTTCATACTTCTGATAATTGTAGCCACTTTCTTGCTTTTCTATTTTAAGAAAATTCAAGCGCTAAATTAAATCTGATTTATTTTCTACTAGAAAGAATAAAAGGGTGGTGTTGCAGAAAAATTTTAAAAATTTCGTGAATTGTACATAATGGGAATGTTTGTCTTGCTGCTCTCCGTTGTGACTTCATCCATAATACATGTGGCAAGCTGGGTGTTGATGTACTTATTCACTGGCGTTCCAATGCAATACGATCCCATTTAGCACTCGTCGCAGCTGCTTCATAGGTACTTTGCAGAAATGATAGCAAGACCTCGTCAGGTGAATTTGACATGCGGACCACATCGTAGGGTAGCAAGAATTCGCCCATCCCAGTATGATAGAAAGCTTCGGATGGTTGGATTGAATAATCCTTAAAACCAGGAGGTTCTGGATAAGCATAGGCATAAAAGACTGGTTCATTAACGGGCCCACCACCAGGCCAGAATCCACAACTACTCACTTCATGTGAATACGCTTCTGCCTGCACAAACTGCGCTACATTTGGCGCCCCCGGATGCGCAGGTGCTGAACGTCCTGAAAAACGGGTCACAGCCAGATCAAAGGCTCCCCAGAAAAAATGGACTGGGCTCACCTTACCGGTAAACCTGCAACGAAACTCTGCAAACACTCTACTAGTCTGAGCCAAAATTCGCCAGAACCGCTGTGCATATTCTGGATCATATGATGCATGGTCTTGATCCTTTTCAAATGGGGTTCGATTGGGCACCTCTACGGGGGTGGTCCAAATTGTTACAGGCATCTCAAGTGATGCTAAAGTCGTCATCGTTTCTTGATAAAATTCAGCTACTGAGCGGGGTTTCAGAGCAACAGTCTTCGTATAACCTTCTGCGGTTTCAATGACTAGGAGATGAGCTATGAAATCGAAGCTCATCTGTAATAGTCGGCCATGATATGACATAGCAGATGTAGTGAGTCCACGAGATGTCACATATAGAGCAGAATTCCACCAGTGATTCTCAAGATGTGTGAGTGCTAATCGAATCTTTCCCACGATCTGAGTCCACATATGGAGTGTCTCATAAGTGTCCTTCCACTCAGCCAACGGTAATTCTGGCCACAGGATCGCTGTAGTCATTGGTCTACTTCCTTCGTCATCAACCTTACGAAGTTATCATGCAGAAGAGAATATTGAGTTTCCGTCCAGCTAACTTCGCCAAGAATGTGAACGAATATGATCCAACTTTTGATGAAGAGTTTTGGGTCAAGTTCCCACCACTGGAGTTCAAGAACATGAATCATATGATCATATTATAGAATCAGGTATCTAAGATTTTGTTATTTAATTTAAGGGTTCTTGCTATAGTTATTACCTGAATATATAGTGATCTCTTCAATTGCGACCGATTGATGGTATATGAAGTGACACATGTCGATTCTGTTGTAAGCCACTATGGTAATGGAAGATTCAGGAAGAAGTTAGGGCAAAATTTGGCCCGAAAAGAAATGGATGATTTGCCTCATTTTTATACTCCTGTAACCAAGGACATCGCTCTGGCCTAGGTGTGTTCACTCATTGGAAACGTAATGTGATAGGTCTAGCTGGTCTTCTCCAGGTATGTGTGCTATTTCAAATCGTTCTTTGTCTTTAAGAAGGCTAACTGTGGCATCGATACCCAATTTTGTAGTTAATAGGTTAATTTGATCGCTAGAAGGATCCAAACTAGAACCCTTTGCATTAGGAATTATTAGGAGTCCTTTGTCTGCTTGACATCTGGTAGAGATGGCGTATTCGATCGCGACTGGATCAGTCGGATCAATGTCATCATCAATTACTATAGCCATCTTTAATGATGGATGATTTGCGAAAGCGGCCAACATTGCGTTCTTAGATTCGCCTTCTAACTGTTTGTGAATTTGTATTATTGCGGTTAACCAATTGCTACCTCCGTCTGATAAGTGAACCGTCTTAGTAGAAGCAACGACATTTTTTACTCCCTCATATAATTTTGCTTCCACAGGAAGTCCCATTAATAACCGGTGCTCAGAAAATCCTGGTAAAATATCTTGAAAGAGTGCATTATTTCTATATTTGATTCTATCAAGTTCGAATACGGGCTGTTGTCGCTTTATGTCATATGTTTTGAGCATTTCGACCATCCATTCAACCGCTGTTCTATCTTGAAGTATCCTGCCCTCAAGAATAATTTCGGAGAAGGTGGGAACATACAGTCCTGAATAGTCACTTTTACTTAATGAAAGCTCCCCTTTGAGCAAGGAGTTAGCTAAAATCATTTCATCGAAACCGTATGCAGCCTGATATGCAGAAGCTATACTAATTGCAGGATGAACACCCACTACAATCGTAACTTTTAGGTCCTCTCCATGTTCCTTGGCAAAGGAATAGCATTTATGAAGATGACGCCCCTCTACCATTCTTATTACCATATGATTACGATCTAATCTAAGAAAACGATGAATTGACGAGTTTTGGTTTTCTTTTTCTTGATCTTTTGCGTAGACTATGGAAGATGTAATATAATGACCTGCATCTTTTTCAAAATGCATTACGACAGGTAGATCATACAGATCTGTTGAAGAGTTATCACGAAATGGAGGTTCATCTTCAATAGTTTTTTTATAGGAAGCACTCGACATTGATTCTAGAATATGAGAATGAATTAATCCAGAATCATCAGCCCCAATAGCTAGCGAAAACCTCTTCCTGGTACCCAAGATATTAGTCACAACGCTCATTCCACTTCCTTCTACATTTTCAAACAGTATGGCTTGTTTTTGATCAAGCTTACTTGAAATAGCTGCCAACTCAAACTTAGGGCTAACTTGTTTATCTATTGTAAGAAGGTCATTTTGTCGCTTTAGCAAGTGTAGAAATTCGTGAAGATCGGATTTATTGTATCTAGGAGTGGTAGATTCGTTGATCTCATTTGTCATATTTTTGTATTCTAATATCACATTTGGTTAATATAAAGTCTGGACAAGAAACACTTTATTTGATTGTGAGTATATTTATGCATAATTATTATTCAATTCTATATATGTAAATTACCACTTTGCAATAAAGATTTTATGGAGTTGAATTGGTAACAAAAAGGGAGTTATTTTGGGCAACCAACTACCTCATCAGAGCTGTCACGCAAAGTATAGCTCCAAAACCTACACCGGGAGGAGCAAATAACTCTAGTCCATGTCCTCTCAAGGTTAACTCGATTGTTTGTCAATGTTAATGGAATTAGCAGCAGCAGTGGAGTCTACAACTTGTCTAGCTGTAGCATTGCTACTACTACTTCTTCTAAAAATAGTAGCTTGTTTAGTGTTCCTAAATCAGTAGTATTAGTAGTAACATTAGCGCTGTAATTCTGATTATTGGCTAAACTGAAGGCTATATACTGCCCGAATAATGGATCTTTAACTGCTTGCTGTATTGAAATTGAGCCAGTATGATTTTTGTCCAATACTTGTTTAGCGTATTCGAGTGGTAAACGAACGAACGTGTGGTACAGTAGATCATGTGTGTTCTGAATCCTGGCAGCCATAAGCACTATATTCTTAATTTTAGTTATTGGATTATCAATGGTAACTCTTGTAGTAATTGCCCCTCCTTCACTATGACCAACCACACTTATTCTAGTCATGAACATAAGGAGGTGTATCCTTCTGAATCGGATTACTTCCACTATCGCTACTACCACATGTTTTAACACAAATGGTTTCAAAGTCTCCAAACTCTGATATTATCATAGTATTCTCTCCATACTCTTGATAAGTGATGAGATCGTTATACTGTGTCAGAAAGAAACATGGGTAAATGGAAATGCCTGTGGTGTTCTAAAGTGTTGGAGGGAGAATCCTTTATGGACCTAGTTGAGGCCTCCATGAGGGAGGAAGGCGGACAACAAGTACACGGCTGGGAAAATATAATGTTCGAGGAAAAGGGAGTTTCAGTGTTAGAGAACAAACTCGTGTCAGTATAGTCCTCCTTTATTTTATTATGTTTTGTCTTCTGTATCATGATTTCAGGTTCGATTCTGATAGGTTCGTGTCCTATAGTTGTCTTTTCACGATGAACCCTAATCATGAGATGAAAATATCAAAAGAATGTATAGAATTACCTGATATGTCAAGAAGGGAGATGTATGTTACTTTCAGTATCATTGAAGTCGGCTATACAAGCTAGTGGCTGAATCGAAGATTGCAAGTCATTTACTTATATACTAGACACAAACGCAGTTATTCAGAGTTTTAAGGAATGCAGAAGTAAGAAACAGTCTCCCCTTGCAAGACTATAGCAATAACGTTTCCTTACCAGCTATGGGTATAGAGCAACCCTTTTTTTCCCTATGAAATAGTCTAAATATTTGAGATGTGCAGTGCATTAGGGAACTCCAGCAAAATGGCATTTAGCTCAGAAGAGCGGGAAAGAAGATTAAACAACTTAGGTAGCTCATTTGGTCGTAATCTAGATGTAGAGATAAGAAGGGAAAAGAATAATCTTAGGAACAGGTTAACTCAAGATTTTGAAAGGGAGATAGGCCTTGCTGAAGTATGTGCAAGTCATGACGATTTCCCAGAAGGATTATATCACAGGGTTATGGCTGACATGGCTCACAGAATACTAAAAGAACTTGAGATGGACGGATAATGATTATTTGTACTAATGTGGCGAATGCTAGTCTCTGCTAGGCGCATAAAAGCTGTTGATTTGATAGGTTTTGGTTTAAGTGATAAGCCAGAGAAAGAAGAATATTATACAATAAAAGGATTTAGCAAATTCATTGTGGATTTTCTTGGAGAAATTGGGATAAAAGAGAAAGAGCATAAGAAGATAAGCATAGTAGGCCATTCATTGGGTGGATATATAGCTGCACAGGTTGCAATTGAAAACAAGGATCTAATAGAAAAGCTTGTGTTGATAGATTCCTCAGGCCTGCTTGAGGGACCAACTCCTTTGTTGAATGAATATCGTATTGCGGCAACGGAAACTGAGCCAATATTAAGATATAAGAAATTGGAAATAGTATTTGGTGATATGTATGCAAACCGTTCATTTATGCCTCCTGTCGTTGTTGACGCATTTATTGGAACGATTATAAAACAAGGCGCAAAGAATGCATT
>JAATVR010000480.1 GCA_014523665.1 Nitrososphaerales archaeon TH526 | reverse complement strand
CTCTTGACTTCACATTAGGAATTTCCACTCACATTTAGAATATTCAGCACTCAGTCTCTTTTTCTAGCGGACGAGCTTCCTTATCGAACGTCAGAACAATAGTATTATCAGTGATATCAAATTGCACCTTTGTTTCAAAAACGTTCTCCAACAAACGCCTGTAAATCTCCTTGAATAAATAGGAGTACTTTGACCCCATATTATGTTCAATTATGATCTTTTGAGTATTCTCAATCTCTTCTGCTCTATATGGTATATCTGAAATTCTCGACCAATTTTCCAAGATACTTAGGAAAGAGGATATCGTAAATTCTCCCCGAAGAAGTAACCCTATATCAACAAAATCCTTCTTTGCACTCGCTTCTGCTAAATCGTTTAATTGTTGTTCTGTAAACTTTTCGAGGATTCTCGATATGAATGGCTTTGGTACATAGTAGAGTTTAGCCTGAGCGGCATAGAGGTGCCAATCCAGGTGCTCATTTACAATTTGATTAACAAGGGTATTAACGCTTACCTGTCTTGTCTCAGCTTCCTTGCATAATTGCTCCAGATTATCGGAAGGAAGCCTGAAGGTAACACCTTCGGTAACAGACTTGCGTCTTTTAGTAGCTGTCTTCATGGAAGGACTCCTCCGTCTCCATTCCTGGGAAACACATTGTACTTGTTTAATTACACCCGAGTTATATAACGTATTTGATTAATAAAATTACACAAAACACCAACGTTTTTTATAAAAGATAAGCTAAAAAGGTGTAATGAATAAGCAATCTATACAACATAGTAAATATATTCTATGTGAATCTCCAGTTAACGCCTTTCAAGAAATAGATAGGCAGCAAAATACTCTTGAAGTTGTTACTAATGCACGAAGATGCCCATCATGCAAGAGCGCAGAGACAATTTTTGATGGAATTACTGGTGAAATAATCTGCACAACCTGCGGTACCGTTGTTTTGGATAGACAGGAAACCCCAGCAAGTGATATAAATGCGAAGAATAGATCTGGTATGCCATCTTCTCTTGTCTTTCCCGATAAGGGTCTGTCAACTATAATCACTTACTCAAATACTGATGCTAAGGGTACTGTCCTAAATCAAGAACAGATTACAACAAGTAACAAGATAAGATATCTGGACAAAATTTCGGGAAACAACAAGAACCATCTAAGAAACTTTAAGAATGCATTTGCCATTATGGCAAGTGTTAGCGACAAGTTAGGACTTACCAATCCCGTAATAGAGAGAGCTGCATATTATTATCGAAAAGCATTTGACAGTAAATTGATCAAAGGCAGGGCAATAAAGGAAATGGTTGTAGCGAGTATATATGCTTCATGCAAAGAGATGAGTGTTCCTCGAACGTTGCAGGAGATATCATATGCGGCAAATGCAGAACCGATTTTTTCAGGTAGATGCTACAGAATAATGTCTAGGAAATTAAGGATTAGTCCTACTATAATCGATGCTTCATCGTACATTTCCAAAATAGCGACTAATGCACATATCAGTCAACAGACGTATAGGGAAGCTGTAAATATGTTAAGTGTTGCAAAAAAGAATCCGATATGCCATGGTAAAGACCCTAAGGCAGTAGCGGCAGCCGTCTTGTATGCATCTTGTTTGAAAAAGAATGAGGAAGACATTAGCCAATCCAAAATAGCTGCAGCAGGAGACATAAGTATAGTGACATTAAGAAAGAGACTTGCAGACATTTTAAAAATATGTCCAGAGGTAAATTATGCAAAAACACTCCGCAAGATGAAATAGATCCTCTTATGTGACTGATATAATTACAATAGGAAATGTCAACTGAAAAAGTATATACGAAACTCATCTACAAACACAATTCATGGCAAAAATGCTCAACTGTCCATGCGGTTGGACACTCATATCTCCCCAGGGAGTAGAGGACATAAAGAAGCATGCACTGATACATGCCAAGGATTGTCACCCTGGGCTGACAGAGACGGAGGACGAAGTCGTAAAGATGATCAAGACCGTCTAGTG
>JAATVR010000479.1 GCA_014523665.1 Nitrososphaerales archaeon TH526 | reverse complement strand
TCATAAACATAAATAAATCATACAATAAAATGGGCTCAACATTCACAAAGTAATAAATAGCTTTTTGAGCAATTCTTTTGAGAGGTTCATTATGATTACATTCTATATTGAGAGGTACATAGCATGTAGAGAAATGTCAGCCCCAAAGACTCTAAAAGAGATAGCAAAAGCAAGTAATATTAGAGTAAAAACATTATCCAAGGATTACCGACTCTTGTTAACAGAACTCGATCTAAAGGTTCCAAATAATGATCTGATGTATTATGTATCCAAAGTTGGGAATGCTATTCCTGCGAGTGAAAAAACTAAACGGAGAGCATTAGAACTTGTAGACCTTATTAATAAAAAAGATAGGAATACGTATACCTCAGGAAAGGATCCGATGGGTCTTGCAGCAACAGTTCTATTTGTGGCGTCTGCCAATAATGGCGAAAACATGACTCAGAGAGAGATAGCCACAGCTGCCGGATTGACTACTGTTACAATAAGATGCAGACTAAAGGAGATTAGCAAATATCTTGATACTTTTGGTAACCAAGAATAATGAGAAATCGTAAGAATCATACTTAGAATAAAATGAATTCGACATGGGCCATCGCAATATCACATAGTCACGCAGGATCGTTCGTTAAGAGTTATCGATCTGAATACGATTGGGTAACAAACCCAGTGAGATACTATTGAGATACTATTACTTACTATCATCTCCATACGATTGCATACAAACTTTTATTTTTGCAAGATTAAATGTGTGAAGGTAGCATAACCTGGTCAATATGGGCTTTCCTTAATATAGTAAATGTTGCTGTGATGCTGTTTCGTCATGATGATGATGATGATGATGAAGCGTTATTGACACTTTGCAGTAACTGATACAAATGGCATGATTCAACAAACAATATAATGCTAAGACGGCAAGTATTCCTTATTTCCTTCTGCCAGCTCATTTTCAGCAATTCTAAAGGCCAAGGCACTAATCGTTAAAGAAGGATTCACACCTAGAGATGACGGAATAATAGATCCATCTACTACATACAATTTTTCATAAAATCCTGAATCTTCTTTAAATAATCTACCCATACTATTAGAACAGAGGCATCTTCAACCTGACTTTGACCTAATGATGCTTGACATAACTTCTTTTTTGTAATAGGGTCAATTACTATGATAAACTCCTGTACCTGCATATGACCAGCACTAGGTGATCGATGTGCATTTTTAAGTAGTTTATTTATAACTTCCGTTGGGACCTGTCTGTTTCGTTGATATTCTCTTACCATTTTTCTTTTCTTAACTACTTCATCAAAATCCATTGCAATCAAAAAGGAAAGAGATTAGGAGGAATATTTACGCTTATGAATTCATGGTGGTGGCCATTGAATCGAATATATTAGAATTCAATTATAAGAATTGTCCCATAAGTTCATCAGCTTTAGAACTATAGCTCAATTTTAGAATACTGCAAACTCGACAGCATGGGGTTTCGTATTCTCTTTAGGATTATCAGAGATATACCAATACTTAGTATCTACTATGATGATCGTATTAGGTACGTTACCTTTTGCTGTAGGGTATTTTTTAACAAGGTTCTTAACGTGTTACTTTTGATTGGGATTCTCGCAACTCAACCCAAATTCACAGCCTTGTTCTGCAACAATCTTTCACTTAATAGAAAACGGAGATAACATAGTCAGTAGAATCTATTACTTTTCCAGATATTTATTTGGTAAGAGAAATTTCTGATCGTTATCTGTGTCAAGCCAATAAAAGATCCTTGGTACACAATTGTTCATCGAAGCACGCAGGCCCCGGCTAACCCTTTTCTCTAACTGCTAGATCCACGTAATTAAGGAATCTACCCCGGCTCACAGGTTTCATGATGACCTGATCTGCGGCCACATCAGACAATAACGTAATGAGTTCTTCGGCAGCATCTAGGGCGGTCACAAAAAGGATCCTAACGGTCGAATTGATTGCTCTAAGCCTCTGGTAAAGCTGTAAACCATTAAGTTGCGGCATACGAATGTCCATCACCACTAAATCATATTTTGAAGTATCTTCTTGCGCAAATTGCCTTAGTGCCACAATTGGATCTGTGAATGATTCGACATTAAATCCCTGACCTTCAAGGAAGGATCGGTAAGTCAAGAG
>JAATVR010000478.1 GCA_014523665.1 Nitrososphaerales archaeon TH526 | reverse complement strand
TACAACAAATCATATGTTCGATCAAAATAAGACGGGTTCCAACAAGACATGACAACATAGATTTCAAGCCAATCATAGCAAAAATAGCTGAAATTCTACCATTATCTGTGGTAACAGCTGAAAAGGGATATGATAGTGAGGATAATCATCTTTTAGTAAGGGATGGCTTGCATGCATTAAGTGTAATCCCAGCTCGCTATGAACATGTACCGATATGGAGAACACATGGTAGGTATAGAAAGCAGATGAAACATAGCTATTCCAAATTACTGTACAATCAACGAAACAAGGATGAGACCATTGTCTCGATCATAAAACGACTATTTGGAGAGCATCTTATGTCTAGATCGATCAGAACACAGAATAGGGAACTATCATTCAGATGCACAACCTACAACATGCATATGCTAACTAACCTAATAATATTAATGATGTTTTCTACATAGCCAATATGCCCATTGCATTTATATAATTTATTTTGATTGTTAATAACATGCAAAGAGAAAGCGTGGCAATTGTTACAGGCAGCTCTACTGGTAACGGATTTGAAACATCTTTGCTGCTTGCAAAAAATGGGTTTTTTACTTACGCAACTATGCGTAACCTTAACAAATCCACAAGAATTAAAGAGATTGCCAAAAATGAGAATCTGCCGCTAGAGGTGTTAGAACTAGATGTAACAAATGATAAATCAGTTGCAAATACCATTGATATAATAGGTAACAGACACCAAAGAATTGATGTATTAGTTAATAATGCAGGATATGAACACCACGGAGCAGTCGAGGAGCTTTCGATGGATGAGATAAGAGCACAGTTTGAGACTAACTTTTTCGGTGCAGTCAGAGTAATGAAAGCGGTATTACCTATAATGAGAAAACAAAGAAGTGGAACGATAGTAAATGTAAGCTCTATTGGAGGTTTAATAGGTGTTCCTCTTAATTCCGCTTATGTTGGTAGCAAATTTGCATTAGAAGGATTTTCTGAGTCCATGAAGTATGAATTGGAAGGCTTTGGCATAAAGGTTATATTAATTGAGCCAGGTGCAGTAAAAACCAATTATCTGGATAACGCAAAACAAGCTCAAAAGGCAATGAATCCAGATTCGCCATATGCAGAATTTTCTAAAAAGATGTCTGCAGGAGTGAAAGAAAGATTTAAGGAGGCCAGCTCTTCTTCCCCAAATCAAGTAGCAGAAGTAATTTTAAGTGCAATCAAATCAGAGAAACCTAATACCAGGTATCTAGTAGGTAACGATGCTATTGCCATTAAGGAAAGAAGAAAGAACAGTTCTGATTCTGAATTGGAAGTATGGATCAAAGAAAGTCTATTAGAACAAAAAGGTTTCTAAAGGTTACCAGCTGGTGAAATAAACACTTAGCTTATGGGCAAAAGTACAGCATTAGGGGATTAAATACAAATCTATATAATTTGCTTCTTAGAGATGGAAAGATTAGTCATTATTATATAATAGTATATTGTAGAGAATATCCTGAGTGATAATAGACAAAAGGCAATAGCAGTAGCAGTTTTAGGGAGTTTGGAATCAGGTGATGTGACTCCTATCCTAGCTTATATTAATGCTGACAACTACACTCAACACACTCTTGAAGTTCCTAGCGGCCGTGAATATCTGAATGAATTAATCAATGCACTGCCCGATCTGAAGAAAAACGGAACAAGTTATCGTGTTAAGTGATGTGGCATCCTCAGGAAGTGGAGGGAATATAATATAATAGTAAACTAATATAATAGCACACTGAACACTTTACTTATATTACGAATGTCTACTTATCTACGAATAGGGATCAGAGCACGAAGGATGACATATTAACTCATATGGAAAGAACTTCTGTGCCTGTCAGCGTTCAACAGATCTCATGAAATAGTTCATTTTCTGAGTCTATAGAAGATGTATACAGACGCAAACGGTACCACCGAAAGTATGTATGCCCAGTATTCAATTACTGGAGAATCAAAGGCTAAATGCAGTCCAAACTTGAGTCCTAGCAGTAATCCTAAGTATAATGTAATAAAGAGCGGTACGATTCCAAAAACAATGAATCTGTGGCTTCTAAGTTTGAATTTTTCAATATTCTGATACGGATACTGTAGATGATGGTAAAAGACTGGCATAGATAGTAAACCATCATTAAGCGTTCCTTAGATTGGGTCCGTAATTCATGTCAAATTTGGTTCACAAACCCTTCGGCATAAACCGATATTAGTGCCTATTTAGGGTTCTCACTCAAGATTAGGAAAGGGAAAAGAGGAAATAGACACAAAATCTGGTGACGATGGAAAGGGAGAAGAGGAAATAGACACAAAATCTGGTGACGAGTCTTCAAATAGAACCATGTCAGTTAGATGTCAGCCCACATTCCTTATTTGTAGGGTCGATCCGATCACCCGAAACCAGGAAAGTTTTGATCAATCAAGTTCCCGATAGTTATCGGCAAAACTTTTAGATATTATAAACATAGCAGGAATATGAAAACTAATGCCACTGATCATTTCTCGTCAAAATCAGAGGAGTATTCATTTTATAGGCCTGTTTATCCAGATGGTCTTTTCGAGTTTTTAAGTGAGATAACCCGGCACAAGAATCTGGCATGGGACTGCGCTACAGGTAACGGACAGGCTGCCATCGGTATTTGCAAATATTTTAAGAAAGTTATAGCAAGTGACGTAAGCAAGAGTCAAATAGAGTATAGATTCCACAGAGACAACATTGTCTATGACGTTTTCCCTGCAGAGAAAGCGAACATACAAGATAATTCAGTTGACTTGATAACTGTTGCGCAGGCCGCGCATTGGTTTGATCTTACGAAGTTTTACCAGGAAGTCAGACGTGTTAGCAATGGAAATGACGGAATAATTGCAATATGGTCTTATGGTATGCATAAAATTAATCCTGAAATCGATATAGTTGGTGAAAAACTCACGGTAGGCGGAGAAATCCTTGGTATTTATTGGCCAAAAGAAACCATATACGTCAAGCAAGACTATAAAACGATCCCATTCCCTTTTAAGGAGATTGCTGTACCAAAATTAGAGATGAAGCTAAATTGGAGCTTCGACGATCTCTTTACTTATATGGAAACATGGTCATCGGTAAAAAAGTTCCAAATGGAGCAAAAATATGATCCATTGAGTATAGTCAGAGAAGAGATGAAAAACTTATGGGGGAAAAAAGATTCAAAGAAGGTTGTAAGATGGAATATAAACATGAGGGTGGGGTTTACCCAAAAATAAGTTTTGCAGTGCCTTGCACTACCTCGCCGCTAAATTCCTTTGAATCATCCTGCGAGTACGAAGACCCATTCTAAGTCGCTTGTTATTCCAAGCTATACTATCCGCAGTGTGGAAGAGCGCTAAATCAAGAGCACACACTCACAGTTTACGTTTTTCTAAGCCTATTATCTACCTGTAAACCCTATTACGACACAGTTCTGTAAACTGAAACATTTTTTTAGGTAGAATATCTTCCATACTGGTTATGAGCCCTTTTACCTACGGGAATCTAACCCCCTTAGGTCCAGTGGACTCTTACATCTGTATCTGGGTCGCTTAATTAGTGTTCAAGATGGCAAGCCATTAGTATTGAATTAGTATGTCGAGCTTTATGGTTACTCGCAACAGCTTTTGCTATTTTTCAATAGAATTAGTATGATTCATAGCCCTCAATAAAACGACTATGAATATTGGATATCAAATGGAAAATAATAGAACAAGATTTTGCTAATTTTGAGCTGAGCAATACTCAACTAAGACTAGCGGCTGGAGACATTGGTGATAATTATCTATGCGGAAATTGCGGGTATTTGCTCGCCGAAAAGATTCCAAGAGACATAAAAAACCGGCTGGGGATACATACAGTGAGGTGTCCAAATTGTAAGAAAGTCAACAAAGTTGAATGGTATTCCGCAGTACCACGATGAGTTGTACTATTGTAGCAATTGCAGATTAGAATTGAATGTCCACTGAATCAGATAACTTTAGTCCTGTAGCTGCTTCTTTTTGAAAACATCATCGATTTTAATTGGTTGATTAATTTATGCTGTCCCACTTTGGGTGGCATGCACCCAGACATGGAAGATATCATTATCGCCTTGAAATCAGCAAAGAATAAACCTAATCAACCGTATTCCTTTGACAAGCGAAGTGCATTTAATGATAGCCTGGTTGCTCTAAGACTTTTTTTGTGCCTGTTAACACAAAATTTACATTTGGATACGAAAGATTCGATAGTTATACTATCAGGGTTATTTATGACAAGCAAATCAAGCCTAAATGGATCAATTTTAACAGATGTATCATATGAAGCCAAATAGTTGCTATCCAAAAAATGACAAAATGGAGTATAAATCCACTTTACTTAGTAGTAACCCCATCGACATGAATCCTATATGAAAAAAATGCAATACAAAAAAATTATGGTACGCAAACCGATATTTGTCACATGAGATCTGCTCGACAAAAATCAGATGATCATACTTTCAATACCAACTACTAGTAGAGTACACCATATACAATATGAGGTAATATTCCCAACTATAGATCTATTGTTAAGTTAATAGGACCAAACTCCCTTTGAGAAAGTATATTAACTTCCCATATCTTCTTGAAGATTATGAGAGGTAGATGGGCTTCGGCAGCTTTAGGAGCAGGTATGGCTAGAAGGCGGGCTGGACGTGAGATGGACCAACAAGCACAAGCATACGATGCTCAACAACAACAAGCACAACAACAAATAGAAGCACAGCAAAGGCAGATCGAAGCACTACAACGACAAAAACAACAACAACCCCAGCCACATCAAGAAGACCTTACTGAAAAGTTGAAAAAATATGCTGATCTAAAGAAACAAGGATTATTAACAGATGAAGAATTTCAGAAACTCAAGGCGGACTTGTTATCAAAGATCTAAACTATAAAAGACGAACGGTTAATCTTTTAACTATAATTAAGTTCTACTGAGTTGTAGAATTGAGTCGCGTAGGATGTGCAATATAAAGATCTGACGTAGCCATTAAAGTTTACTATCCATGCTTTGAGTTGTTCAAAATCCGATTCAATGAAGAAAGTAATTTTTCATCGCCGGTAAAATAGGATAGATTTGGTATGTGCGAATTGCATTGGTAATGGTTGGAAGAATAGTCCACTAACCTACCATCTCAAGATCCCACGCCATTTCAGAATTACAACGATAAAGGCCACTACCAAACCAGCGATTCCCCGGATTATTAGCCAGTTTGCGCCATTAGTGTTCCTCTATATATTCCATAACCACATTTGCTTCTATTTAAAATTCATTTCTGTAGTATACAAATAACGAGAGCTCGTTAGGTATTCTTAACTTCATAATTTTGAGGTGAATGTGAAAGATTAATAAAAGAAGCTTATTACCTCACCAAAAGCGTTTCTATCCGTTATAACTTCGCCTTTCCTAATGTGAATGGTCAATCATTGAGAATCCACTTTCTCTTGTCTATTATGTCCAAGGAATAACGAAAGAAAATAACACCTCTTGCCCGTCTAGCCCCGGCGTTGCAGTACTCATCATAAGCATAGGGAGAAAGAAGAACGTCGCTAGCGTAACGATGATGAATACTGCAACTATGATCAAGATTAAAACCTGGGTAAAATTCGACCAAAACAGTAAGGCCGATTTCATCATCCAAACTGCCAGGCTATTTCAAATAATATTTAGGCTTCTGACACTTCAATCATGTAAGGAGTAAGGAGTAAGGTACTAAAAGAATAACGACAAAAACCGAATAAAAATAAAAAAGATGAAAGTAGGGTTTCCTCTTTGACCCTATCCTCTAAAACTCATTCTTTTATCGCAGTTCTAGGTTGGCAACTGAGCACTGGGTATCTGGATCTGTCATATTCGGCAGGCAGGCGATTATAAACATTTTCTTATTGTCTATGAGTTTCGCTGTGACAGCGGCTGCCTTTAACTGCTGTACTATGTCCCCGCCACCTGCAGTCATGTTCCCACCGCCACCTGCAGTCATGTTCCCTTGCGCTGATACCGCTGCAACGGTGCTACCTGTTATGACAACGCCCAAAGCCATGGCAACAACTATTCCTATTACAATATTGTTTTTCATCATGTACCGATGGGTAACCATAATATATAAGCAAGAGTTGGGAAAAATTGGCACCAACTTTAGAGGCTTCATAAAGGAATGCGACAATGACAAAAACAGCAATCAGCAAGCAATAATAGAATACCTCAGCTGGCGTGTACTTCAGACTAACTAATTATTATCGTCGATTTCCAGGGTGGCAGTCGCACTAACAACCAGCAGCCCCAGCAAAACTAAGAGTACAATACTCATGTTTATCGTGTAAGTACACGACAGACAACCAAGCGACAGCAACTTCATCATCATTACCTTATCCTGGATTTATTTGAGTAACTAATTCGCTTATAGTCCAGTTAGCAAGCTCTTAGCTTGTTCGCCGGGTTGTCCTAAGACTCCCCTGTTCGATTGCCGGTTTGATTGCCACCTATGAGTTGTTCTACTATTTTTTGTTTTACTATTTTTTCTTTAGCCTGCTGTCCGAAATTGTAAATTGTCTGAATATGACTTGTCTCTGAAACAATCACGAAATCTTTCTCGTGAAATCGAACTTCGTTACCAGCTTCTTAAGCTCACCACTGGTTTTGGTCCAATTTAACCAAATGTATTCTCACGAGCTGCGTCAGGATCAGGGTCGAATGTCGCAGTGAAAGTAGTATGGATCTCATTTTGCACTGCCAAGAAGTAGCAATGATTAAATCAAAGTCCAGAATACGTATTTCGTGGCCGAAGGTGAGCTGCTAGTAACTTTCATGCTCAGCCTTAGCGTACTATTAGTTATCATCTCTGCAGTACGCCGTTACACTAGAAACTTTATCATACCCGGTGTAACTTTTCTGATGTTCCTTGGGGCAATTTTG
>JAATVR010000477.1 GCA_014523665.1 Nitrososphaerales archaeon TH526 | reverse complement strand
GGCATTGATAGAAACTTGCTAATTGAAATGAATGATTCAGGTCTATCATTTGATCAAATCGCCGATTACCTGGATAAATTTGGCAGCAGTAAATATTGGTGATTATTAACCGTAATTACTGCATTCCATTTTTATTATATTTAGAATTTTCTGAAGCGTTTTTTGCCGCTAACGCTCATGCTTTGAATCTATTTCAGCATTTCCAGAATTATGGAGTTGGTTAGTGTATAATGTGGGTACTGGGGTACTGGGAAACACTAACCAACCCCGGTGCCGGTAGTCGGTCAATTCCGACCAACTATAATATACTCAACTTTACTCTTAACTGTTATAACATAGAGTTAGTCAATGTATGAAATACATGACGTCGGGCCAACTCTATGAGGAGACAACACCTAACTTTGTATTACAACGTCGGTAATGCAACTAGATATTAACGGTTTTAAACTATGTTGGAGCTGGCTTGAGTTAAATGGAGAACTTCCAACCAACTCCAGATAGCGGTTAACTTGATATTTACGACTCGCTTTTAATGATTGCAACTAAATTAATAGTAAAAATATGTAGCTAGCCGAAAATATTAGCTTCATAGGAAGACAAACCTATCCTATCTTGGTATTTGTTATAATGTAACATAGCGTATAGGTAACAGGCGAGAACAACCAGGAGAATGAAGAGATGAAACCTGGCTGCTCTAGCCCCCTATTTTATGTCTAGATGACGTTTACTGGCGGCACTCGTCTGCTGGTGCTAGGACATCTGCCTGACCACGTTTACACAACATATTATAAAAAATGATTCAAGTCATTAAACGAGAAGACCAGAAAAATAAAATAAAGTAAAATGGGATTGTATCTTTTTAGGTCTATACTATTCTATAACTAGTTCGATCCGTCTTCGTCACTGCCGCCATCTCCGCCATTGCCGTCGCCATCTCCATCACCATCATCACCACCGTCGTCACCATCACCACCATCTGTGCTCGTTGCTCCAGTCATGTTTCCTCCAGTCATGTTTCCTCCAGTCATGTTTCCTCCAGTCATGTTTCCTACAGTCATATTTGACTGTGCATAAATGGTGGATGCAAGACCTGTCACCAACACTGATGCAACTAGCGCTACGGCTATGGCTACAAATATTTGGCTATTCATTGAATTATTGTTCGTGTCGTTATATATATAGTAATTCTAATGCGTAGCTAGCAGAAAATAGTCTTTGTAGTTGAATACTGCTGTTGACATTGGGTTGAAAGATGGTTAACGCGACTGAAAAATTCTGCGGCTACAAAGCTATTAAAGCCATGCAGCAGAATCAATGCCGTAAAGCAACAAGAACTGATAACATAATGTATAAAATTGCTATCTAGAGTGAGCCAATTATTCTTCGACAGAATAGTTAAATATTACTCACTGCTAACGTTCTTACGAAACCCTATTCTACGGTCAATGATTGGGTTCAAGAGTTGGACATTGCAGAGGGATTAAAGCAATTATTAATTGATGCCGATGTTACAATTGATTCGATAATCGGTCTAGGTTATCGAGAACTATCTGAAATGCTAAATATAGATCTGTATGTTGGGGAATTAATTATTGAAGCAGTACAGAAAGTCATACAAGAAAGAAATCTCAGTCAGGATATATCATAACGGTTGGTCGCATTTGAAAACTGTGGGTATAAATGTCAGACATATTATGAGTTTGTTTGCTACGATTCAATGAAAATCGCTCAAACTATTATAAATGATGTTAGATCAGTATGTAGAAATGTCTCAAGCAGTCCAAAAATGTGACTATACTGATTGCCGTAATGTAGGTATAACAACTTCCCAGTGCACAGAGTGTGACAATATATTTTTGTGACGAGCATAGAGAGGCACATGTCGTCGCCGAACATTAGACTGATAGCTAATCTTAAGTATTATATTCCTCTTAGTACTATTGCTGGTAACGATTAGTTAATAGAACTGATGAGTCGTATGGTCAATTGGTGATTGTATGCTACCTAAACTAGCGCTCCAATAGTCAAAATGATGTAATATGCTCATTAGCAATAGAACATCCATAGATATGATACAATGATAATCTAATTAGATTACCGGTCAATGTGAATGAATTTATATTCTATAACTAGCTTGAAATATTCTTATCTATACTAGTCTTAGCGTATGATAAGTCAAATCTGGTATTAATCCATTTTGTAATAATATACTGATGCATTGGACCAAGACTGTGTCTGTAACCGGCAGAAGAGAGCCCATTAAACCCATATCTGATGAGATGGTACGTAATAGCATCTTTGGCTATTCTTGCAATAACTATTATCTTATTGGTCATTAGACTTGTCTGACTTCATCCGTCTTATTTCTCGAAAATTTCAGTTTTATAAAAATGTCTAATTAGATGTTCAATTTGATTTTATAGCAGCTGGCAAGACATTCAAACGAAATAGCTGATCATCTAGTGAGTCTGTAACTTATCGATCTGAATCAAACTTTTCAAGATAATTTTTACCATCGGATGTTATAACTAGTTCATTAAAGTAATTTGTAACTACAAAATGTATTTGTTTCAACGCGTCTACCCAAGTTTTTATTAACAGTGTATCTCCATCAAGTCTTTCCGCAATCTGTTCTTCATTCTTCCCCTCAGAAATACATCTAAGTACGTAAGCTAATGTTTGGCTCTCAGTTAGGCCACGAGTGTACGAGTTTCTACGCATTTTGCCCATTACCCCTAGATACTTTGTCGTTTACGAATACCGCTTAATCTTCAAACAACAAAGTAAATAATAGTTAACTGATTTCTACTAGAAATCTATACATTAATGATAGTACGTTGAGAATTATATCGTTATGTCATATCTTATGTCATTAATTCAATATCTTTAATCAAATCATCCGAAATCTGGACAATCTTTGCCCAATTTTATTAAATATTAATCATAAAGTATTATATATGTTACTATCTAAGTGTGTATTAAGTAATACTGACTTGGATAACAAAGAGCAAATTCAAGTTGTCATGAATAAAAGAAAGTACAAGAATGCTGAATATGATGATAATATTATTGAATATTTAATGAAATACCTGGAATTAGAGAGTTACGAACAGCTAGAAAATTTCTTAAAATATAGCCATATACCAATATATAATTAGATTTAAGCTGCAAATAATACGAAGCCATTTATATCATGATATCCAGCCCTAGAAAAAGAAGATTATAATTCAAATAAATATTCAAAAGAAAACTATAATTTATTAAATGGAATGAAACGTTATTTGCGAATCGAACATCAAGAAGATGATAAAGATCTATTGGACTATCTCCAAAAGCAAGCAGGGCTACATCAGAAATGATTCAATCCCCGAGTGTTTTTGTTTCTAGTACTGCAATATAATGCTCTTAATATTGCATAATAATATCAGTTGGGTGCGATTCGCTTATTCTTGCACGCATTTCAAGACTGTCCAAAATAATAGTTAAAATCACTCTGTAACAGTAGGCTTTGAAACGAAAACAAGTGACAACATAGAAAAAGCTATTAGCAGCAGCCGGTCATTAAATATCATCTAGAAAACATGCAAGTATTAATGAACAAGAAAGAAAAAGAAGAACTTGTAATTAAGTTACATCAGGAAAATAAAACTATCCGGCAGATCGCTGAGATAGTACACATGAGCTTTAAAGATATCGGCACTATCATTCGAAGAATTGATGGTCAAGCTAATGATGATGATGATATTGATCTGAGTAACAAATCTAACACAACACAGGCAATGTATCTATTCAAAAGTGGCAAGAAACCGATCGATGTTGCCATAGATTTAGATATTTCCGCCAGTGAAATAGAAGATATACTGCAAGAGTATTGGGTGCTAAATCAGCTTGATGAATTAGCATTAATATATTATGAGATCAGGCATGATCTTGATCTATTTCTAAAATTATTTCACACACTGAAGAAAAACAAATTGATTAACCAAAAAGATATTCAGACAGTGTTAAGATACGCTGCATTTGATTTACCGTCATTAGAGAGTAAGATACGGAAGCTTACACGTGACGTCATAGATTTGGGACTTAGGAAGAAAGATTTGGACAATACTATCATGCTACAGCGGGCACAATTATCTGATCTTGGTCAGACTATTACAAAATATCAGACAGTTATCGAAAGCAAGTGATTTACTCTATATGTTATACATTCTGAACAAATGACTTGACGACAGGGGTGTTAAATGTCTGGACATAATTATTGACTAAATTCACCGGCTCGTTTTCCACATTTTATGCAGTGTAATACGCTAGTTTCCATTACACCACTACAAAACGGACAAATGGGATTTATTACTTCAGGTGTTTTCTTGATTTTTCTCATCAATAAGCGTGCGGCAAAAATAAGTGAGCCAACTATCCAAACAATTGTGTAAGACTCGTAATTATCAGGAATTAATGTGAAATAAAGCGGATTATCTATACTATTTGAGATATTTATAGTTCCAAAATATATAACGACAAGAGCTACAGCTGCAGCGATGCAATTAATTGTCACTCCAATTATGGAATATCTTGAATTAAGAAAGCGGTCTATATTCCAAGAGTCAAACAAATCGTCTTAATTCCATCTAAGTTGGTTCTTACATACATGACAGCTTGCTTGTCCCTGCTTAACTTTCGTCATACATACTGGACACTTGTGCTTCCGATTGGCAAATTCTGATAAGATTCCGTAACCCACGAATCCCATCACTAATCCGGCTAGAAAATCCCAAACACTTCCCTCGTCATTTTTACTCTTCTTGTTATTCATAATAAGTAAATTATGTCTCCTATAGAGCAATTCAACTGATATTTTGAGTCTGCGTAAAGTTCGTAGCATTCAACTCCCTAATTATGTCTGGCTTTTCTTGCGACATTCCAGTATGCAGATTTACACTTCGGACAAACTCTAGGTACTTCTTTTTCTCTTGGTGCCCATTTGTGGTTGCATCGCTCGCATTGATACCCTCTTAATGTTATTTCCGCCATTACTGATAATAACTAATCTATAGTATATAATCTCTACGGATCTACTATAGATAAAGCTAATTATAGCTCAGCCACAAAAATTCATCGCAGATATAAGACCACTCTTCAAGTAACAATATCAAATATTTACTATTTTGGAAATTCTTTGATGTAATATGCTTACAATTCTATTTGCAATGTTGTCATCAATATTAGTGGTGATATTAGGAAATGACACTGAAGCGATTTGAAAGTCTGAGGTATCTCCGAGATTGGCAG